>NZ_JAXOVV010000009.1:0-132271 GCF_036663415.1 Salinicola sp. 4072
AGGTGGATAGGCTTTCACCCATAGCGGATGGCTCTCTTGGTTCAGATTCTTGGCGGAACACACTGAATTTTCAAGAGAATACCATCCGCTATCTTCGTTTTCGGGCCGGCCTCATGAATAAGCCGGGTTCAGGGCTGCGTACCAATCCGGCTAAAGATATTTGTATAGAAAATGGAGTTTGGGTTGCAGAAGATGTTTATATCTATAAAGGTGCAACAATAGGCGCCGGGACCATTGTGGGTGCTAGGGCAACTGTTACCGGAAAATTACCGGCTAACTCGCTCTGCCTAGGTACACCTGCAAAAGCAGTCAGAAGTGGCGTGACATGGCAGGACGAGCCCTTGGCTACTTTCAAGAAAGATAAATCGGAATGTCAAGAGCTAGCGTAGTTCGCTTGCCCAAGCAAGACTGAGTTGATGTCTAGCGAGAGCTTTCTATCGATGTGATGGAATGTTACGCCAAGCGTTTTTGATGATTTTTGGTGTTGGCGTGTGATTTATTGCAATGGGAAGCTTTTGTAATATGGTTTTTGGTTGTGGTCTCAGCTAACCTTGACCAAGGTTGAAGCTTGGTAGCTATTAGATAAGTTCCATATGGAGGGCATTGTGCTAATCGTGGGGTTTCTAACAGTACAATACTGAGATGTGGTCGTTCGAGGATTTGGAGCCTCCAGTAGAGTACCAGACACCTATTGTCGGCTTCCAAAGCCACTTCCGTTAGAATGAGTGCTTTACCCAATGGGAATTCGGTCAACCCCATGAAGCATTCTCTGCCAGAGCAGCCTCGACACATCGGCATCCTGCGCCTTTCCGCGCTGGGCGATGTCTGCAATCTGGTCCCCACGGTGCGTGCCTTGCAGCGCCAGTGGCCCGAGGCGCGCATTACCTGGATCGTCGGCAAGGCCGAGTACAGCCTGCTGGATGGGCTCGATGGCGTCGAGCTGGTGGTCTACGACAAGGCTACCGGTTTTGCCGGCATGCGCGAGATATGGCGCCAGCTCGCGGACGTGCGTTTCGACGTGCTGTTGCACATGCAGCAGGCGCTGCGGGCCAGCGTGCTGTCGCTGGGCCTCAAATGCGATGTCCGCGTGGGTTACGACAAGGCGCGGGCCAAGGACTGGCAGCACTGGTTCACGCATCGCCAGCTGGCGCCGCATCCACGGGCGCATGTGCTCGAGTCCTTCATGGATTTCGCACGGCTGCTGGGCGTCGAGGATACGCGCCTCGACTGGTCGCTGCCGGTGCCGGAATCTGCCTATGACGAAGCCCGCCAGTTGACCGGCGATCGGTCCTACCTGGTCATCAGCCCCTGTGCCAATCCGCGCCTGCGCAATTTCCGCAACTGGTCGGCGGAGGGCTATGCCGCGGTCATCGAGCACGCCTGGCAGCGCCATGGTCTGAGAACCGTGATGAGCGGTGGCGGCAGCCCGCAGGAGCGCGACATGGGCGAGCAGATCCGGCGCTTGTGCCCCGATGTCGAGATCATCGACGCCATCGGCCGCACCTCGCTCAAGGGCTTGCTGGCCCTGCTCGATCGTGCTCGCGTGGTGATCGCGCCGGACTCCGGCCCGGTTCACATGGCCAATGCGCTCGGCACACCGACGCTGGGACTGTACGCCACCACCAACCCGGATCGTGCGGCGCCGTATCTGTGGCGGGACCATGTGGTCAATCGCTACCCTGATGCCGTTCGCTGTTATCTGAAAAAGCCCATCGAGGCCGTCAACTGGGGTACACGTGTGCGCCACGCCGATGCCATGGCATTGATCACGCTGGACGACGTGGTCGAGCATCTGGATCGGCTGATAGCCGCAACGAGCGATACTGCCCTTGCCGAAGCCGTAACGGAGCCCCCGCATGAAGATTGATCTGTCGCAACTGGAGCATGCCCGCCTGCTGGTGGTGGGCGATGTCATGCTCGATCGGTATTGGCACGGCGGCACGTCACGTATTTCCCCCGAGGCGCCGGTCCCCGTGGTCAAGGTGGAAGACGCCGACGATCGCCCGGGCGGGGCGGCCAACGTGGCGCTGAACATCGCTTCCCTGGGAGGGCAGGCCAGCCTGGCCGGCGTGGTCGGAGACGATGACAATGCCGGCCACCTCGAGCGCGCGCTGGAATCTGCCAATGTGAGTGCTCACTTGCACCGTAGCGCCGACGTACCGACGATCACCAAGCTGCGCGTCATGAGCCGTAACCAGCAGCTCATCCGCCTCGACTTCGAGTCGCCGCTGTGGAATGTCGATACCACGCCGCTGATCGAGAAGGTCCAGTCAGCGTTGGGTGATGCCGATGTCGTGATCCTGTCCGACTACGGCAAGGGCAGCCTCAACCGGGTCGAGGCGTTGATCGCCGCCGCCCGCGCTGCCGGCAAGCGGGTGCTGGTCGACCCCAAGGGCAGCGATTTCAGCCGCTATCGCGGCGCCAGCGTGATCACCCCCAACCTGACTGAATTCGAGGCGATCGTCGGGCCGTGCGCCGACGATGCCGAACTGGCCGAGAAGGGCGAGCAACTGCGGGCGACACTGGAGCTCGAAGCGCTGCTGGTCACGCGCAGCGAACGCGGCATGACCCTGATCCGCGAAGGTCTCGCGCCGCTGCATCTGCCGACCCATGCCCGCGAAGTCTTCGACGTGACCGGTGCCGGCGATACGGTAATCGGCGTGCTGGGGCTGGCGCTGGCGGCCGGCCACGGCTTCGGCGAGGCGGTGATGCTGGCCAATCTTGCTGCCGGGCTGGTCGTGGCGAAACCCGGCACCGCGGTGCTCTCGGTGGCGGAGCTCTACACCGCGCTTCATGGCGACAGCCTCGCCGAGTATGGCGTCATCGAGGAAAAGTCGCTCATCGGCGCGGTGCGTGCGGCTCAGGCAAGAGGCGAGCGCGTGGTGATGACCAACGGCTGCTTCGACATCCTGCACGCCGGCCACGTGGCGTATCTGGAGCAGGCCAAGCGCCTGGGCGATCGCCTGATCGTCGCGGTCAACGACGACGCCTCGGTGGCGCGGCTCAAGGGGCCCAAGCGGCCCATCAACACCCTGGCGCGCCGGGCCCAGGTGCTGGCGGGGCTGGCGGCGGTGGACTGGGTGGTTCCCTTCAGCGAGGACACGCCGGCGCGGCTGATCGAGGCGATCCTGCCGGACCGGTTGGTCAAGGGCGGCGACTATCGGCCCGAGGATATCGCCGGTGGCGAAGCGGTCATCGCCAACGGCGGTGAAGTGCTGGTGCTGGGCTTCGAGGATGGCGTGTCGACCACCACCATGATCGACACCATTCTCGATCGCGAGCGCTGAGCCGCGGTGCGTTCCCGTTCCGGACGATCGTCGCGACTCGCGCGCTGGCTCTACTCGTTGACGATCACGCTGCTGTCGCCCCTGATATGGTGGCGGGTATGGCGTGAGTGGGCGCCCACTCACAGGCGCCGAGAACGCCTGGGTTTCATCCAGGTCAGCGGGAGCCGACCGCGTCTCTGGCTGCACGCAGCCTCGGTGGGGGAAGTCGTCACGGCAACGCCTCTGATTCGGGCGTTGCTGGAGGACCACCCGGATCACGATCTCGTCATCACGACCATGACTGCCACGGGTGCCGAACGTGTCCGACAGACGTTCGGCGATCGAGTTGCTCACCATTTTCTCCCGCTGGACTTTCCCGGCAGTGCGCGACGCTTCGTCACGCGATTGAATCCTCGGCTCGCGATCATCGCCGAGACCGAGCTCTGGCCCAATCTGCTGGCGGCCTGTCACCGGCGGAACGTGCCGGTGGTGGTCGCCAACGGCCGCTTGAGTGCGGGCGCCTTTCGCCTCTACCAGCGCTTCGGCGCGCTGAGCCGAGGCATGCTCGAGACGATCGCCTGGATCGGTGCCAAGTCGGCGCTGGATGCGGATCGTTTCGTCGAGTTGGGAGCGCCATCGGCGCGAGTGGCCGTCACCGGGGCATTGAAGTTCGATCTCGACGTGGACGAAGCGACTCGACAGGCCAGCCGGCAACTGCGGGCAAGCTGGGGGCCGCGGCCGGTCTGGATCGCAGGCTCCACCCATCCGGGCGAGGAGGAGCAGGTGTTGATCGCTCACGGCGTGCTCAGGCGTCGCTTTCCGGACGCGCTGTTGATCCTTGTGCCTCGTCACCCGCAGCGTTTCGACGAAGTGAATGCTCACTGTCTCGAGGCGGGCGAACGGGTCCAGCGTCTGAGCGCCGGCTCCGCGCTGACCGCTTCGACGACCCTGCTGCTGGGCGATACCATGGGCGATCTGATGAAGCTCTACGGCTGCGCGGATGTCGCTTTCGTGGGCGGATCGCTCACGCCGGTCGGCGGGCACAACCTGCTCGAGCCGGCGGCACTGGGCGTTGCCGTGGTCAGCGGCCCCCATCTGGATAACCTGCGCGAAATTGCCGATACCCTGGCGCAGAGCGATGCGCGGGTTCAGGTCGAAAACGGTCAGGCGCTGGGAGAGACCCTCGTGGCCCTGCTGAGCGACGACGCGCGTCGACACGAGCTGGGCGAAGCGGGGCGAGCGGTCGTGGCCGCCAATCGCGGTGCGTTGGCGCGAACCCGAGCAAAGATCGCTGCACTTCTGAACGATTCGTAACGTTATCCAGGGGAATCACCGAAGGCTTGGTCTGTCAGAAAAAAGCTCGGCCTGTCAGAAGCGTGTCAGATATGACTGCGACACTCTTCCCAGGGCTCGGACCTTTTGGCTGATGGATGTTCTCGTATGGATATTCGCCATGGTTCATGGAAGGCACGCTCGAGCCCTATGTCCACTATGTGCCGCTGGCCGATGACTGCAGCGATCTGGAAGCCAAGATGGATTACTACACCGCTCATCCCGACGAGGCGGAGGCGATCGTGCGCAATGCCAACGCGCACGTGGCACAGTTTCTCGATCTGCATCGCGAAAGGCTGATTTCGCTGCTGGTGATGCAGAAGTACTTCGTGCTTTCCGGTCAGCTCGCCGCTGAGCCTTCGCCGCTACGGCTGGACTCGGGGTTCAGCGCCAGTGCGGCAAGAAACAACTGGGCGTGACGATCCGACAGCGCCTCGAGATCGCGGTCGTATCCCCCGCCGATGACCCCCGCGACGGGAATGCCCAGGTCGCGACACCGCGCGAGGACGAACCGGTCCCGGCGGAAGAGCCCCTCGGTACTCAGCGAAAAATGCCCCAGCCGATCACCGGCGTGCACATCGGCGCCGGCGTCGAACAGCACGAACTGCGGTCGGAAATCGCTCAGGAGCGGATCGAGCTCCCGCGCGAGGCAGCGCAGGTAGGCGTCGTCGCCGGTCCCCCTGGGTAGCGCGACGTCGCGATCGCCCTGGACTTTCTCGAAGGGGAAGTTGGCCTCGCCATGGATCGAGAACGTGAAGACTCTCGGTTCGTGGCGGAAGATCCAGGCGGTGCCGTCGCCCTGATGGACATCGCAGTCGACGATCAGGATCCGCTCGAAACGATGTTCGGCCAGCAGGTCATGTGCCGCGACCGCCAGGTCGTTGAGCAGACAGTAGCCGCTGGCACGATCGGCATAGGCGTGATGGGTGCCGCCAGCGCTGTTGAGCGCCAGGCCGGTTTCCAGTGCCGTCGCCACGGTGGCCAGTGTGCCGCCGACTTCCAGCAGCGTTCGTTCGACCAGCGCCGGCGACCATGGGAAGCCGCTGGGCGTGCGCCGGGTGGTGGCGATTTCACCCAGATAGAATTGCTGCAGGTAGTCTAAGGTATGAGTGCGCAGTAGCGCTTTACTACTTGCCGGGCGCGGCGTTATCCAGCGGACGTTTTCGCGGGCATCGAACCCCAGCGCCGACAGGCGCTCCCGCAGGGCGCGGAACTTCGCCATCGGGAACGGGTGACGCTCGGGCCATTCGCAGCTGTAACCGGGGTGGTGGATGATCGGCAGGGTCACGATATCTCCTATGGGTGCGGCGACCGGTCTCTGGCGACGATGCGGGAATTCGCTACGCTAGAGGCTGTTGACGTTTCAGCACGAATCGCGTTGCTGCGTGAAAAACGTCAACAGACCCTATGGAAAGATCCCTTCCGCTGCGAGTGTGATGTGATGCGAATTACGGTCTACAGTGCCCAGCCCTACGATCGTCACTTCTTCGACGAGATCCGAGAGTCCCGGTTTACCGATGCCGGCTTCGAGTGGCTCTATCAGGCGGCCAGCCTCGATGCCGGTACCGTGGCGCTGGCGGAAGGCAGCGATGCCGTCTGCGTGTTCGTCAACGATTGCCTCGATGCCGAGGTGATCGAGGCACTGGCCGCGCTGGGCATCCGGGCCATCGTGCTGCGCTGCGCCGGCTTCAGCAATGTCGATCTCGAAGCCGCTCATCGGCTGGGCCTGTTCGTGGCGCGCGTGCCCGCCTACTCGCCGGAAGCGGTGGCCGAGCACGCGCTGGCGATGATCATGACGCTGAATCGCAAGACCCACCGGGCGTTCAATCGCGTGCGCGAGGGCAATTTCGCCCTCGATGGCCTGCTGGGCGTGACGCTCCACGGCAAGACGGCGGGCGTGGTCGGCACCGGTCGCATCGGCCTTTGCATGGCGCGCATTCTCAAGGGGCTCGGCTGCGAAGTGCTGGGCTACGACCCCTATCCGAGCGACGCCTTTCCTGCCTACGGGGAGATGGTGCCGCTGGAAGCCCTGCTGGCCCGCTCCGATATCGTCTCGCTGCACTGCCCGTTGACAGAGCAGACGCATCACCTGATCGACGCCGACGCGCTGGCGGCGATGAAGCCCGGCGCGATGCTGGTCAATACCTCGCGCGGAGCGTTGATCGACACGCCGGCGGTGATCGCCGCGCTCAAGTCGCGTCAGCTGGGCGCGCTGGCCATCGATGTCTACGAGCAGGAGAGCGAGCTGTTCTTCCGCGACCATTCGGCGGAGATCATCGACGACGATATCTTCGCCCGCCTGACGAGCTTCCCCAACGTGCTGATCACCGGCCACCAGGGCTTCTTTACCGTCGAAGCGCTGCGCGAGATCGCGCAGGTGACCTGCGCCAACCTGGTCGCCTTCGCCGAAGGCATCGAATGCCCCAATCGGCTCTAGGGCAACCATAGGGCGGCCATAGGGTAGCTATAAGGCAACAATAGGGCAGCTATCCGGACTCGGGGCTGCCCGACGCTCACTCAAGAAAGGCCATCACGCTTCGAGCAGGTTCACGGCCAGGCGGACGAAGTCCACCGAGGACAGGATGCCGACCAGGCGCCCGTCGTCGACGACAGGCAGGGCGCCTTGTCTATGGCACAGCAGCTGCTGGCCTGCCTCGATGAGAGGCGTATCGACGGGCAGCGTCAGAAAATCCTGATGGATGACATCCGCAAGTGGCACCTGCTTCAGATAATGGTCCAGGCGGTGCGTGCCATGGTCATTGGCAATCCGCAAGGCTTCCCGCAGCACGACCTTCTGGTCGAGCAAGCCTGCCAACTGGTCCTGTTCGTCCAGCACCGGCACATGACGTATCTTGTGCTCCCGCATCAACTCATTGCCGTCGAAAAGCGTTTGTTCCAGACGCAATGTCACGACATCGTGGCTCATGATGTCGGCTACCGAGTCGAGTTTGGCGGTCGTCATATGGGTGGTCCTCTGATCGAAGTCGGGCCTGAAGGACCAGACCCCTCAGGCAGTCACGCCATCGATATCGACGATGGCCAGGACGACGGAACCAGTATTCGAATGCCACGCCCCGGATCGAGTCCCGAGCCGGACCTGGCCGAGACCGGGTTGATCAACACAAGGCCGATCAACACAAGGTCGGTCGAACCGGGGCTGCCGGAGCACGAGGATACTGGCCGTCGCCAGTATATCGGCCGGGAGGGACAGAATTTGATCCGTGCGACTTTGATTCTGCGCCGCTTTGATTCTGTGTCGCTTTGATCCTGTGTCGCCTAGTCCCTGGCAACATGTCCGGCCTCCGGGTATCGACGGTCTCAGCGGGTGAAGCGCTCGACGCCGTTTGCGCCACCGAGCAGCAGCACGTCGGCCGGGCGGCGGGCGAACAGGCCGTTGGTGACCACGCCGACGATGGCATCCAGCGCGGCTTCCATCGCTTCCGGCTCGTCGAACAGCTTGTCGTAGCCGTCGAGGATGCGGTTGCCGTTGTCGGTCAGCACGCCGTCCCGATAGACCGGGGTGATGCCCAGCTTGACCATCTCGCGGGCAACGTAGGAGCGCGCCATGGGAATGACTTCGACCGGCAGCGGGAATCCGCCCAGCACCTCTACCCGCTTGCTGGCATCGGCGATGCAGATGAAGCGCTCGGCGCAGGCGGCGACGATCTTCTCGCGCGTCAGCGCCGCGCCGCCGCCCTTGATCATGCGCAGCCCGGCGTCGATCTCGTCGGCGCCATCGACATAGACCGGCACCGTACCGACATGGTTGAGCTCGAGCACGTCGATGCCGTGAGACTTCAGCCGTGCGGCGGTCGCTTCCGAGCTGGCCACCGCGCCGCGAAAATCGTGCCGACGCGTCGCCAGCAGATCGATGAAGTGATTGGCCGTGGAGCCCGTGCCCACGCCGATCACCGCGTCGGGCGTCAGAAGGTTGTCAATGTCTTCGAGGGCAGCAGCGGCGACGGCGTGCTTGAGATCGTCCTGAGTCATGTCGGTTCCGGCAGGCTGAAAGGAAGTTCGAGGCATTCGCTCGGCCGATAGTATAGGGCAAGCGGCTATCGCTGCCGATGGCGCTGGACGCTCGGGGCTGGCGTCTGCTAACAATACGGGTCCACTATAACCCGCCGTTTTCGAGGCGGGAGCGCTGCACCCCAGCTGTTCGCCAGGACATACCCGAATGCAACTCGAAGATATCGTCAAGAAGATCCTCCAGGCTCGCGTCTACGAGGCGGCCCGGGAGACCCCGATTTCCCCGCTACCTGCCCTTTCTCGCCGCTTCTCCAACCGTATTCTGATCAAGCGCGAAGACCTGCAGCCGGTCTTTTCGTTCAAGATTCGCGGCGCCTACAACAAGATGGCGCAGTTGAACGACGAGCAGAAGGCCAAGGGCGTGATCGCCGCCTCCGCCGGTAACCACGCCCAGGGCTTGGCGATGGCGGCGAAGCAGATGGGGGTCAAGGCCATCATCGTGATGCCCCGTGTCACGCCGGACATCAAGGTGTCCGCGGTGCGTGGCTGGGGGGCCAAGGTGGTGCTCCGGGGCGATGCCTTCGGCGAAGCGTTGAGCCACGCCCGGGAGCTGATCGCCGAGCATGGCTATACCTACATTCCGCCCTACGACGATTTCGATGTGATCGCCGGCCAGGGCACCGTGGCGATGGAGATTCTGCGCCAGCACTCCGGCCCGCTCGATGCAATCTTCGTGCCGGTGGGCGGCGGTGGTCTGCTCGCCGGTGTCGCGGCCTACATCAAGTATCTGCGCCCGGAGGTCAAGGTGTTCGGCGTCGAGGCCGAAGACTCCGCCTGCCTCAAGGCGGCATTGGAAGCCGGGGAGCGGGTGACGCTGGATCAGGTCGGCGTGTTTGCCGAAGGGGTCGCGGTGGCCCAGATCGGCGAGGCGCCGTTCGAGATCCTGCGCCATCACGTCGATGGCGTGATCACGGTCAACACCGATGAGATGTGTGCCGCGGTCAAGGATATCTTCGACGACACGCGGGCCGTGTCGGAGACCTCCGGCGCGCTCTCGCTGGCGGGGTTGAAGAAGTACGTGCAGCAGACCCAGGCGCGGGATCAGGCGCTGATGTGCATCAATTCCGGCGCCAACATCAATTTCGACCGCCTGCAGCACGTCGCCGAGCGTACCGAGCTGGGCGAGCAGCGCGAGGCGATTCTGGCGGTGCAGATTCCCGAGCGGCCGGGCAGCTTCAAGCAGTTCTGCCGCGTGATCGGCCGGCGGATGGTCACCGAGTTCAACTATCGCTACGCCGATCCCGAAGGCGCGCACATCTTCGTCGGCGTGCAGGTCAAGCCGGGCGGGGAGGATCGCGAAGAGGTCATCCGCCGGCTGCGCGAGGCGGACTATCCGGTCGAGGATCTCACCGACAATGAGCTGGCCAAGCTCCATATTCGCCATCTGGGCGGCGGTCGGCCCCGGGAACGCTTCGAGGAAGAGGTCTATCGCTTCGAGTTCCCCGAACGCCCCGGAGCGCTGATGAACTTCCTCACCCACCTGCCGGCGGACTGGAACATCTCGCTGTTCCACTATCGCAACCACGGTGCCGCCTACGGCCGGGTGCTGGTGGGGTTGCAGATGCCCAATGGCGATCGCGCCCATGCCGAGGAGCATTTCGATCGCATCGGCTACCGTTACTGGAAAGAGACCGACAATACGGCCTATCAGTTGTTCATGGCGTAGACCTGAGCGAGCGGCGTCACAAAAGGCTGAAATGGACGCTAAAAGTGCCTGAAACCGGCCTCAACCTTTTTGTGTAAATGTCGATACTGTTGGGTAACGAAAAAGGTGTCATCTGGGCCGGAAACGCTCTTGTCAAGATTTTGGCCTGACCCTATAGTCGTGCGCGTCGCTGCGGGGGGCAGCGGCCGAACCCAACGCAGCGGAGTCGACATGAAACGCAAGCCCGACTTGGTAATGGCATTGGTATTGATCTTCGGTGTCGGCGTGGTGGCAACGGGCTACGCGCAGACATTGCTGGGCGCCTGAGACCCGTAGTCATGCGGGATCGTCTGGCACAGGCAGCCAGGCTGTCACCGGGTGACGCAGCAAATGAAGCCAATGGGGTGTGGCTGACAACGGCCGGTAGCGGAAACGCTGCCGGCCGTTGTCGTTTGCGGGGTCGGCCAGGCCTCTTGAGCGTCACCGTTCATTAACGTCTTGGCTTGACGATCCGCTGGTCGCTGACGATCGCATCCAGCGGCACATCCCAACTGGCCACGGGAAGCGAGCCGACGCGCTGGCAGTCGTGGGCGAGCCCGATCAGCCGAGGGCTGGGGCGCCGGTGACGAACGAAGGCAAAGGTGCGGTCGTAGAAACCGCCCCCCATGCCGATCCGCTGGCCGTCGTCGTCGAATCCCACCAACGGCAGCAGAACCGTATCCAGCGCCCAGGCCGGCAACCGGTTGGCGCGATGGGCGCCGAAGCGGGTATCCGGCTCGGCGATGCCGAAGCGATTTCGCGTCATCCGCGTGCCGGCGTGATAGCGCACGAACCACAGCCGGTTGTCGGATAGCGGGCGCAGTACCGGGAGATAGACCTGGGCTCGGCGGGCAACCAGCCAGTCGATCAGCGGTCGCGGATCGATCTCGCCATCGTTGGGCAGATACAGCGCCACGCGCCGGGCGCGCTGCAGCTCGGGCAGGCCTCTGAGACGGCGACAGAGTTCGCGGGAAGCCAGGCGTCGTTGATGCGGGGTCAGGGCGCGTCGGCGTCGACGCAGTTCGCGACGCAGCTCGCGTCTATCGAGGCTGCCACCGACGTTCGACTCGCCGATCGGCGATGTCGTGGCGGTCCTGGCAGATTCGGTGGTGATCGTTGCGGTAGTCATCTTGAACGACAAGAGAGTTCCCCAGAGTGCCGCTGTCATTCTGGCCCTGAACCTATTGGTTCAAGGTGGGTGGCCGCAGGCAAGCCTTCAGGCTTTCCGTCGCGCGGACATGCACACGGGCCTGCCTAGCATTTGGCCCCCTGGGTACTGCGCATAGGCTCGAGGGACTTGTAATGACTGGCGCACACTCCAGGAAACCCCACTATCGTAGCAGAGCGACCCTTTTTGCCCAATGACGGATTGAGGTACTCGGGAAAGTTTTAGGAGAAAGTTTCAGGGGGAAGGGGTCTTCTGACCGGGTTCGCCCGCCTTGGCCAGCGCGCGTTCGAGCCTCTCGCTCAGGTCGCTCAGGCTCTGTTCGCCGGCGCGATGGGAGTCCAGCGCCGTCAGCAGCTCATGGGTGATATTGAGTGCCGCCATGATTGCGATCTTCTCGGCGCCCAGCACCTTGCCGCGGGCATGGATGCCGTGCATGGCGCGGTCCAGATAGCGAGCCGAGCGTTTCAGCTGCTCCTGCTCTTCCGGCGGGCAAGCGATCACGTAGGATTTGCCCAGCAGGGTGACTTCGGTCGTCGGGCGAGGCGTGTCGCTCATGATGTCGCTCCGGGGTGGGCGGTGAAGATCGATGCGGTAAGATGGCAGGCATTCGCATCGCGGGCCGAGCGGCCATCGCCAGGATTCGGCACGCTGCCTGCAGTCGGTGATCGGCCAGGCCGGGAACAGGCTCGAAGCCCCAGCCGCTTGCCACCGCGATTGATCCGTCACTATAGAGAGCCGATTATGGGCGGTCAACGCGACGCGCAGCCTCGGCTGCCGCGCTGCTTGCCTGTAAACGCTCGCGATCACCAATCATGGATGCCGACATGTCGATCATCAACGACCAGCTCGATTTTTCCACCGTCGCCAATGTCTTTCTCGTGCATGGCAGCCTGCAGTCACCGGCGTTTCTCGACGGGCGTCTGTGCGCCGAGCTGGGCCTGCACGATGTGAGCGCGGAGGGCTGGCTGGAAGAAGTCTGCCTGGCGCTCAACGTCGAGCAGCCGGAAAGCCGCGAGGATGCCGACGTCCTGTTGGGCTGGCGTCGTCAGACGCTGGACGCCCTGTCTGCCGCCGAGCTCAATTTCGAACCGCTGCTGCCGGACGAGCTGTTTGCGCTCTCCGAGCGGGCCCAGGGCCTCAAGGAGTGGACGCAAGGCTTTCTCGAAGTCGTCAACGAAGTGGATGGCGAGACCTACGAGGGCTGGTCATCGCCCCTGAAGGAAGCGCTGGAGGATCTCGGCCAGCTGTCGGCGATCGATGTCGATATCGCCGACGACCCCGAGAACGAGAACGACCTCTTTGCGCTGACCGAGCACGCCCGCATGGCGGCGATGCTGCTCTATACCGAGCAGCACCCCGGCGCACCCCAGGTGGAACAGCCGGAGGACGAGCAGGCCGAGACCGAAGCTGGCAAGGCCGCCGCCAATGACGGTGAAACGCCGCCGTCGCTGCATTGAAGTCGCTCGCGCCTCGGCATCCGTTGCCCGAGGCGTGACGTCGAACAACGCCCACATTCCAGGCGTCTCCTTCGGATTCGAGGCGCAATGATCAAGGAGAACGCATGTTACCCGAGCCGTTACCGCGCCCCGCGGCGATCTCGACGGAAGAGTTTGCCGCCCGCCGCGAGCGCCTGATGGCGGAGCTGCCGGAAGGCAGCGCCGTGCTGCTGCCGGGCGCCGCGCTCAAGACGCGCAACCACGACAGCGAATACCCGTTTCGTCAGAACAGCGATTTTCACTATCTCTGCGGTTTTCCCGAGCCCGACGCGCTGCTGCTGCTGTTGCCCGGCCGTGAAGCCGGCGAAGCCATTCTCTACTGCCAGGAGAAGGATCCCGAAAAGGAGGCCTGGACCGGCATTCGCATCGGCCCCGAAGGTGCCGTGAGCGACTACGGCATGGATGAGGCTTTCGACAATACCCAGCGCCACAACCTGACCGAGCTGCTGGACGGCCGGCAGACCCTCTACCTGCCGCTGGCGGATACCGTCGCCATGGGCATCGCCGAGAGCGTGCGCAGCCAATTGAGCGCACGAGCGCGGCGCGGGGCGATTGCTCCCACCCGATTCGCCGATGTCAGCGCCCTGATCCATGAACTTCGCCTGACCAAGAGCGAGGCCGAGCTGGCGCTGATGCGGCATGCGGCACACATCAGCGCGCTGGCGCATCGCCGCGCCATGCGTGCCAGCCGCCCGGGCCGCTTCGAGTATCAGCTGCAGGCCGAGATCGAGCACGAATTCGTCTGGCACGGCGCCCGGGCGCCCGCCTACGGCACCATCGTCGGTGGCGGGGCCAACGCCTGCGTGCTGCACTACATCGAGAACGCCGCGCCGCTCGAGGATAGCGATCTGGTGCTGATCGACGCCGGTGGCGAGTTCGATCTCTACGCTGGCGACATCACCCGCACGTTCCCGGTCAACGGTTGTTTCAGTGAGGCCCAGCGAGCGCTCTACGACATCGTGCTGGCGGCCGAGGAGCGTGCCGTGGCCGCGGTGAAGCCCGGCGCCACGCTGGATGCCATCCATCAGGGCGTGGTGCGCGATCTCACCGCGGGCCTGATCGAGCTCGGACTGCTGGAAGGCGAGCTGGAGGCCTGCATCGAGTCCCAGCGTTACAAGCGCTTCTATCTTCACTCGACCTCGCACTGGCTGGGGCTCGACGTTCATGACGTCGGCAGCTATCGGGTCGATGGCGAGCCCCGGCCACTGGAACCGGGCATGGTGCTGACGATCGAGCCTGGGCTGTACATCCCTGATGCCGAAGACATTCCGACGGCCTATCGCGGCATCGGCATTCGAATCGAGGACGACGTGGTCGTCACCGAGGCCGGCGGCGAGGTGCTGACCTCGCAGGTGCCCAAGGCGGCGGATGACATCGAAGCGCTGATACAAGGCCAGGTTTGATCGTTTTTTGATCAGTCGCGAATATGCCTCGAAAATTACGTAACCGGTGTAAACGGCCTGTAGGCCACGTGATTAGAGGCTTTTGAATTCCAATCGTAATGGAGAGGCTGGCGCAGATGTCTCAAACGCAGCAAGCAACCACGGTCGACGTGGCGATCATCGGCGGCGGGCTCGTGGGTGCCAGTCTAGCCTGTGCGCTGGGTGGCTTGATCGAAGCGGAACGAGCGCGTGCGGATGAACGGGCGCCGCTGCGTGTCGCGATCATCGAACCCCAGCCGCTGCCCAGCGCCGGCGAAGCCAATGCCTACCAACCCAGTTTCGATGCTCGTGCCAGCGCGATCGCCTACGGTTCGCGGCGCCACTTCGAGCGGCTGGGTGTCTGGTCGGCGATGGCGACGGAAGCAGCGCCGATTCGGCATATCCATGTCAGCGAGCGCGGTCACCTGGGCGCGGCACGGCTCCACGCCGACGAGCTCGACGTCGAGGCGCTGGGCTATGTCATCCCCAACGCCTGGATGGGACGGACGCTGCATGCGCGTCTCGATTCACTGCCGATCGACTGGCACTGCCCGGCACGTGTCGAATCGCTCGAGGCCGAACGTGGCGGCTATCGTCTCGCGCTCGATACCGGCGAGATCATCCATGCCGGCCTGACCGTGCTGGCCGATGGCGGCCGTGGCGGCTTCAAGGAGCGCCTGGGCATCGAGAGCGAGCATCATCCGTACGAACAGACTGCATTGATCGCCAATATCGAAGTCAGCCAGGCACACGATGGCTGGGCGTTCGAACGCTTCACGCGGGAAGGGCCGATGGCGCTGCTGCCGCTCGCCGGCCGCCGGATGGAGCTGGTCTGGACCCATCGGCAAGGCGAGGTGGAAAAGACGCTGGCGCTTTCCGATCGCGTGTTTCTCGAGCGTTTGCAGCAGGCGTTCGGCGACCGCGCGGGGCGCTTCCGCCGTGTAGGACAGCGGCACAGCTATCCGCTGTCCCTGGTCACGGCACGGGAGACGACCCGCCCGCATCTCGCCATACTGGGCAACGCCGCCCATGCGCTGCATCCGGTCGCCGGTCAGGGGTTCAACCTGGCGCTGCGTGGCGTCATGGACCTGGCGGCCGCCATCGAGTCGGCACGCGCGGAAAGCCGTTCCGCCGGCGATCCCGAGACGTTGGAAGAATTCGAGGCCGCGCGGGCGGCCGATACCCGGCAGATCGTGCGCTTCAGCGACGGTCTGATCCGCCTTTTCGGCATAGATCATGGTGCGTTGGGCCATGCCCGCGCCGCGGGGCTGGTCGGGCTCAACGCGCTGGGGCCGCTGCGCCGGACGCTGGCAAGGCGCGCGATGGGGATCGAACGGTAGGAAACACTGCCTAAATGGCTGCGTAGGCGAATCGCTGCGTTACGCGGTGCTGGAGCGCCAGCCCGGTCGGATCCTCACCTATACCCCATAGGCTCCGGTTGCTGCGCTCCGTGCGCCTTGCGTTTCATCCTGCTCGCCGATTGATTCAGCATTTCCGTAGGGAGCCAAAAGATGAAAAAAGATGATAGCGACGTGCTGATCATTGGCGGAGGCATCGTCGGCTCGACACTGGCCCTGCTGCTGGGGGAAGCCGGCTGGCGGGTGACGATCGTCGATGCGGCGTCCGCGCCCGAGATCGACGAAACCCTGGGGCAGGGCAAGCCGGCACTCCGCGTCAGCGCCCTGACCGCCGCATCGCAGCGGCTGCTGACGTCGCTGGATGTCTGGTCCTGGCTGGCAGCGCGTCGGGTGGCGGCCTATCGCGGCATGCAGGTTTGGGATGCCGAGGGCAGCGGCGAGATCGGATTCGATGCCGATGACGTGGGTGTCGACGCGCTTGGGCATATCGTCGAGAACGAGCTATTGCTGGCGGCGCTGGCGCGGCGCCTGCAGGCTTTGCCCAGCGTGGAGCGGCTGTCGAACGTGCGCTTGACCGGCTACGTTCGCGACGCCGGCCAGGCCGTGATCACGATGGACAATGGCGAACAGCGTCGGGCGCCGCTGATCGTCGGGGCCGATGGGGCAAACTCTCCGCTGCGCGGCATGGCGGGAATCCCGGTTCGTGAGCGCGATACCGGTCAGGCCGCCGTGGTCACCACGGTGCGTACCGGCATCGGCCATGGCGGTGTGGCTCGCCAGACGTTTCTTGCCACCGGCCCGCTGGCCTTCCTGCCGCTGATCGTCGAGGGGCGGGACGACCACTGCTCGATCGTGTGGTCGACCACGCCCGGCGAGGCCCGGCGGCTGACGGCGCTGGGCGAGACCGACGAGGGGCGTGTGCAGTTGGGAGTCGAGCTGGCGCGAGGGTTGGGCGGGCGACTGGGCGACGTCGAGGTCATTGATGCCGCACCCCATTTCCCGATTACCCAGCGCCACGCCCAGCGCTACGTCGACGACGGTCTGGCGCTGGTCGGCGATGCCGCCCACAGCCTGCATCCGCTGGCGGGCCAGGGCGTCAATCTCGGGCTGATGGACGCCGCCGTACTCGCCGAGGAGTGGATCCGCGCCCGGCGTCGCGGCGCCCCAGCGGGAGACAGGCGCATTCTGGCCCGTTACGAACGCCGCCGACGTAACGACAACGCGGCCATGCTCGCCGCCATGCAAGGCTTCCAGCGCCTGTTCGGCAGCCAGCAGCCGGCGCTGCGGCTCGCCCGCAACTGGGGGCTTTCCGGTGTCGATCGGCTGATGCCGGTCAAACGGCTGCTGATCCGTCAGGCACTGGGCGAGTACGGCGACCTGCCGGAGCGGTGTCAGGCAACGTCAGCATCATGGGAATTGGCCGAAGACGGAAAGGGCAGGCCATGACGCCTGAGATACGTCATTGTTGTCGACACTGTGTGCTCAGGAGCGTGCGTTACATCGGCAAGAGATACGCCGCTCGGAAGAGGAGTTGCGGCAGTACCTGCATCATGACTTCTTCGAGATTGGCTATTCCGGATGGCAATATACTTTCGAGGATATGCTGGCGGCGGTGGCTGATCCGCCATCGGAGCGCAGGATTTGCGTGGAAGATGAGCGCTGTCTGCGTCTGTCGGAGGATTCAGCACTGCTGCTCTATCGCTCGGCTGAATACTGTCCTGGGCGCAACGGGCTAGAGCGTCGGGCTCATCGCTGTTCGTTGTGGTGGCTAACCCCACGGGGATGGCAACTGCGTTTCCACCAGGGAACACCGATGGAGCGGTGGTAGGTGACTGACTTCCTTTATTGAAATTACTTTCCGCCGAGACTCCCACCGCCATCGACGGCCAAAACCTGCCCAGTGATGAAACTTGCATCGGCCGAGAGCAGAAAGGTGACGGCGGCAGCGATTTCCTCGGGCATTCCCATGCGACGCATGGGAATGGTTCGTAGAACTTTCTGTTCGGCTTCGCTACCCACGGGGCGTGTTCGGCGAAAAAGGGCCGTCTCTGTCGGTCCCGGTGCTACGGCATTGACGCTGATACCGTACTCGGCCAATTCCAGTGCCCAGGTTCGGGTGCATCCCACCAACGCACTCTTGGCTGCAGCATAGGCGGTGCGTTCGCGAGCGCCGAAGATTGCACGGCTGCAAATATTGACGATTTTCCCGCTACGTCTGGCTTTCATGCCCGGAACCAGTGTTTGCGTGATCTGAACGGCGGTTCTGACATTCAAGTCCCATACGGCTTGTAGGATGGCGAGATCGACTTCACCCAACGGCTGCGGCGAGGAAACGCCAACATTGTTGACTATGCCGGTGATGTCGAATTCCGAGTCGATGCGGGCAAGTGCAGCTGCGGTTTCTTCGGGCTGGGAGAGATCACAGCGGATCAACGTGCCCGGAAACGTTCCATCGGTATCCGAGCGCGCGATACCGACGACCTGATGTCCCAGGGTTTCCAGCCGCTCTGCGATGGCTCTACCGATGCCTCGGCTGGCACCGGTGACCAAAAAGGTGGAGTTTGTGTTCATCATGTTGCATTTCCTTAGAACTGGCCGCATTGCGGTGCTAGTCAGTTCGCTCATTCAGCCGAAGTTGAATCATTTGGCGCTTGTGAACTACGCGGCCGCTGCACCACATTGAGCGCCTTGAGCAGGTTCAACGCTTCGCCCAACTGATAATCGTCGGCGGCGACCGGGGTATCGGGATCGTCCATCGCCTGATCGGCATCGCCGTTCAGCAGGTGGCCGCGAAGACTGGATTCACGCAGCTGGAATCCGCTGCTCTCTTCGACTTCCAGCCGCCCGCGCACCACGCGGACATCCGGGGCGATGCCCTCGGCCTGGATCGAGCGGCCGCTGGGGGTGTAATAGCGCGCGGTGGTGAGCTTGAGACCGTCGCCGTTGCCGAGCGGCATGACCTGCTGCACCGAGCCCTTGCCGAAGCTGCGGGTTCCCATCAGCACGGCGCGGCCCTGATCCTGCAACGCACCGGCGACGATCTCCGCCGCCGAAGCGCTGCCGCCGTTGATCAGCACGACCAGCGGCACGTCGGGAGCGGTCGTCTTGGCGTGGGCGGTGAATCGCATGTCATCGTCGGCCAGCCGGCCCTTGGTATAGACCACCAGGCCGCTGGAAAGGAATTGGTCGGCGACGTCGACGGCGCTGGAGAGCACGCCGCCGGGGTTGTTGCGCAGATCGAGTACCAGGCCTTCGAGCGGCCCGGACTTCATCAGTGACGCCAGCGCCACGCGGGTCTGTTCGCCGGTCCGGCTCTGGAACTGGCTGATGCGCAGATAGCCGTAGCCGGGCTCCAGCAGTCGGCTGGAGACGCTCTCGGACTGGATCGATTCGCGTGTCAGCGTCACGTCGCGGGGTTCCTGCTCGCCGTCGCGCAGCAGCAACAGTTCGATATCGGTGCCGGCCTCGCCGCGCATCAGGTCCACGGCTTCCTGCAGGCTCAGATCGTTGGTCGGGGTGCCGTCGATGGCCACGATGCGATCGCCCGGTTGAACGCCGGCGCGGGCGGCGGGGGTGTCGTCGATCGGGGCGATGACGGTGAGCTGGTCGTCACGCAGGCCGACCTCGATACCCACGCCGCTGAACTCTCCTTCGGTGGTTTCGCGCAGGTTCTGGAAGGCGTCGGCGTCGAGATATTCGGAATGCGGGTCGAGCTGGCTGAGCATGCCGCGCATGGCGTTGCGCAGCAGCGTCTTGTCGTCGACCTGCTCCACGTAGGTGCGCTTGATCCGCTCGAAGACCTCGGCGAAGGTCTGGACATCCTCGACCGGCAAGCCGTTGGCGGCATCCTGCTCGGCCTGGCTGAGCGCGTTGTCGGTCTCGACGTCCTGCGCCTGGGCGGCGGGAGCCAGGCCCGTGGCCAGCACCAGCGTGAACAGCAGCGAGCCGAGAAGCGCAGGGGCGGAAACCGTCTTCGGCGTGCGACGTGCTGTCGGGCAGGTCTTTTGGGCGAGCAGACCTGTACCGAAAGGCCGTGGGTTCGGGCGGCTTGAATTCATGCAGTCTCCGCGACTCGAGCTGGATAGATGCGTTGCCGGCGCCGATCTCGACACGCCGAACCCGATAGCTGCGGCGTATGGAAAAGCGTCTGACGACACCGAGCCGGTCCGAGAACGGAACGGCGTTTGATAACCCAGCATAGCGTTTCGCCGGGTCGATGATCCAGCGCTCGATCAGCCTTTGCCGATCCAGTTGCCGGGGTTGATCGGGTTGCCGTTCTGGCGCACCTCGAAATAGAGCGCCGGACGCGACTGGCCGCCGGTATTGCCGACGGCACCAACGGTCTGCCCGTTGGCGACCTGCTGGCCGGGGTCGACGTCGATCTGCTGCAGGTGCGCGTAGAGCGTCAGGATGCCATCGCCGTGATCGAGAATCAGCAGGTTGCCGAAACCGCGCATCCAGTTGGCGAAGACCACCCGGCCGGCATGCACGGCCTTGATGGCGGTTCCCGACGGCGCACCGATCAGGATGCCGTTGCGATTGACGCCGTCGCCGCTGCCGTAGCTCGACAGCATCGACCCCTGCACCGGCCACGGCAGATCGCCCTGGGTCTTGCGGATGGCGGTGGAAGGCGGTGGCTTCTTCAGGCTGGCCAGCTCCTTCTGCATGCGATCCAGCAGGCGCTCGACGTGCGCGCGATCCTGGTTGAGATCCTCGAGCCGTGCCTGCTCGCTGTCATAGCGCCCGTCGAGCCTGGCGACCAGCGCCTGGCGCTCCTTCAGGCGCGATGCCAGCTGCTGGCGCTGCCCCTCGAGATCGGACTGCACCTCGCTCAGCCGCGAGCGGCGCTGATCGAGCGCCGCCAGGTTGTCGTCCAGTTGCCGGTTCAGCGAGCGGAGCTCTTCGAGTCGCTGCTGGCGGGCCGACGACAGCGCATTGAGATAGTGCTGCAGCCGATCGACTTCGGCCGGATCGTCCTGGTTGAGCAGGAGTTTCAGCTGGGGCGTGGTGCCGAGGCGATAGAGCGCATCGAACTGGCGTGCCAGCGCCTCGCGCTGCTGTTCGCGATCGGCGGCGAGCGACTGACGCTGCTGCTGAAGCTTGTCGACTTCGCCATCGAGCTGACGGCGCTCGGCCTGCAGGGCATCCAGACGCTTGTGGGTCTGGCCGATCGCCGTTTCGACCTGTTCCAGCTCATCCTGGGCGTCGCCGCGGGCAGCCTGGGTCTCTTCCAGCTTGCCCTGCAGCGCCTGAATGTCGGTTGCCAGGCTATCCAGCCTGGCGCGGGCTTCCCGGGGGTTGGCCTGGCCGAAAACGGGGCCGGCCAGCAGCAGGCTGCCGACCAGCAAACAGACGATGCCACCGCTGATCGGGCCACGCCGAAAAACAGGCCCGTCCTGCTGGCGACTCACGTCGGGCGGACCCTGTCATGGCGAATGAAGTGCGGTATGCCGACGTCACGCATCATCGATCAGTACGTTACCGGTCATCTCTTGGGGAACGGGCTGATGCAGCATGTGCAGCAGTGTCGGCGCCAGGTCGCAGAGCCGCCCGTCTGGCTTGAGGCTGACGGACTTGTTGCGGCCGGCCTGGTTTTGGCAAACCTGATTTTGACAAACATAGACCAGCGGCACCATGAACGTGGTGTGAGCGGTATGCGGATTGCCGGTTTCGGGGTCGACCATCATCTCCGCATTGCCATGGTCTGCGGTCACCAGGCACTCGCCACCGGCCTTCTGGATCGCCTCGACGACGCGGCCCAGGCAGACATCGACGGCCTCGATCGCCTTGGTGGCGGCATCGAGATCGCCGGTATGGCCGACCATGTCGCCGTTGGCGTAGTTGCAGATGATCAGGTCGTACTTGCCATCCTCGATCGCCTTGACCAGCGTGTCGGTCAGTTCGAAGGCGCTCATCTCCGGCTTTTCGTCGTAGGTCTTGACGTCTTTCGGCGACTGGATCAGCGCCCGGTCTTCGCCCTCGAACTTGGCCTCGCGGCCGCCGGAGAAGAAGAAGGTGACGTGGGCGTACTTCTCCGTCTCGGCGATACGCAGCTGGGTCAGGCCGTGGCTCGCGGCCACTTCGCCCAGCGTGTTGACCAGATTCCGGGGCGGGAAGGCGACCGGCGCGTCGATGTCGTCGGCGTACTGGGTCAGCATCACCAGCCCTTTGCCGGCCAGCTGGACGCGCTTGCCGCGATCGAAGCCGTCGAAGTCCGGATTGACGAATGCACGGGTCAGCTCGCGCGCGCGGTCGGCGCGGAAGTTGAGAAACAGCGCGGCGTCGCCATCGGCCATGACGATCTTGTCGCCGTTGGGGCGCACGGCGGTGGCGCTGACGAATTCATCGGTCTCGCCACGCTCATAGGCGGCGGCCAGCCCGGCTTCGGCACTCTCGGCGACGTAGTCGCCTTCGCCGAAGCGCACCACGCGGTAGGCCTTCTCGACACGATCCCAGCGATTGTCCCGGTCCATGGCAAAGTAACGCCCGACCAGCGAGGCAACGAAGCCGTTCTCGGCGCCGACCAGCTCGGCCAGCCTGGCGTTGGCGCGCTCGATCGAAGCACCAGCGCTCTTGGGTGCGGTGTCACGGCCGTCGGTGAAGGCGTGCAGGTAGATTCGCTTGGCCCCGCGTGCGGCGGACAGCTCAGCGACTGCCAGCAGATGGTCTTCATGGCTGTGTACGCCACCGGGGGAGAGCAGCCCCATCAGATGGACGGCCTTGCCGTTGGCGACGGCGTCGTCGATCGGCGCGGTCAGCGCTTCGATCGTCTTCAGCTCGTCGTCTTCGATCGCCTTGGTGATACGGGTGAAATCCTGATAGACGATTCGCCCGGCGCCGATGTTCATGTGGCCGACTTCGGAGTTGCCCATCTGGCCGTCGGGCAGGCCCACGTAAGGGCCGTCGGTATGAATCAGAGTGTTGGGATAATCGCGCTTGAGGCGATCCATGACCGGTGTGTCGGCGGCGGCAACGGCGTTGTTGGCACTGTTGTCGTTCTGGCCATAGCCGTCGAGAATCAACAGCGCGACGGGACGCGGAATGCTGGAAGTATCTGCCATGACAAGCCTCGAAAAATCGGATGAACGGGGTGAGTCGTGTCGGAACCTAGCGTTTGGAACCAGAGAGACTGGAAGCTGTCATTCTGGAATCAAGGCTTCAGAGGATAGCGCACCCGGCGAGTCGGGTCAGCCATCCGGCGGGAATGGCACGCCCGCCGTCCTTGCCTCGTTTCACCGACGCCCTCGTGTATAATGGCCGGCGCCCGCCAGGAGTCTGCCGGGCTTGGCCGATCGTCGCGAGAAAAACGGATTTTGAGTCAAGTTCATCGATCGGATAAGGCGAATAGCCCGCTATTTAACGCATCCGATCGAATGAAGTTGGCCAAAAGCCCGGAATTCGCAGCAGATCAGTGCTAAGCCCGACAGGCTCCTAACGGGCCAGGATTTTCAGCCGTTCGCGTCCCGAGCAACCAAGGCGCCATGCCGGATTGCAAGACGCGGTTTGACGCAGACGCGCCAAGGGCGGAGTCGCACGCCATGCCGGCGTTTTGCGATCCCATTGGCCCCAGAATTAGAGTGTCGGCAGACCCATGATCGATCAGTTGTTCGAATTCGTCGAAAACCACCCGCTGCTGGTCAGCGCCTTCCTGGTCGTCCTCCTCGCCTGGTTGGCGTTCGAGGCCAAGCGTGGCGGTGCCTCCGGTGTCTCCACCAACGAAACCACGTCGCTGATCAACCGCGAAGACGGCGTGGTGATCGATATCCGCGAGAGCAACGAGTTCAAGGCGGGCCACATCGCCGGCGCCAAGAACATTCCCCAGTCGCGTCTCAAGGATCGCCTGCCGCAAATCGAAAAGCACAAGGACACCCCGGTGATCGTGGTCTGCAAGCAGGGCCAAACATCGGGCGCTGCGGTGACCGAACTCACTCAGGCGGGCTTTTCCCGGGTCTACAAGCTCAAGGGCGGCATGGCGCAGTGGCAGGCCGACGGCCTGCCGGTAGTGCGGCGCTAGAGGCCGGGCACTCATTCACGCTAGTCATTCAGGAACGTAAAGGAAACGCATCATGGCGGAAGACAACAATCAGCAGGGTTCTCAGGGCGGTTCTCAGGATAAGCCGCAGCTGCAGTTCTCCCTGCAGCGCATCTACGTCAAGGACATCTCGTTCGAATCGCCCAATGCGCCGAGCGTGTTTCAGCAGCCGTTCAAGCCCAAGGTCGGGCTGGATCTCGATACCACCAGCCAGTCGGTCGGCGAAGATCTCTACGAGGTCGTGGTCAAGGTGACGGCGCAGGTGTCGAACAACGAAGACGGTGCCACGGCGTTTCTGGTCGAGGTCGAGCAGGCCGGGTTGTTCCGTATCTCCGGCCTTGCCGGCGACCAGCTCGATCACACCCTGGGCGCGTTCTGCCCCAACGTGCTGTTTCCCTATGCGCGTGAGTGCATCGACAGCCTGGTCGGCCGTGGCAGCTTCCCGCCGCTGATGCTGGCGCCGGTCAACTTCGAGGCGATGTATGCCCAGAAGAAGCAGCGCACCGCCCAGGCCAGCGAAACCACGCAGTAAGCCCATGGCCAAGCCGCGTATTCATGTCGCCGTCAGCCTCATCGCTGGCGGCGATGTCGTTCTGCCCGAGGGGCCGGCTCGCCATGTGGCGCTGGTGCTGAGGCTGCGCGAAGGCGCACCGCTGACGCTGTTCGATGGCGCCGGCCACGAGGCGCAGGCGACGCTGGTCGAAGTCGGTCGCAAGCGAGTCGTCGCGCGCATCGAGCAGGTGAGCGCGGGTAGCGGGGAATCGCCGTTGCGCGTGCATCTGGGCCAGGCGATCTCCAAGGGCGATCGCATGGACTACGCGATCCAGAAGTCCGTCGAGCTCGGCGTGGCGGCGATCACCCCGCTCTATGTCGAACATGGCGACGTGCGCCTCAAGGGCGATCGCGAGACCAGGAAACTGGCGCATTGGCAAGGCGTGGCAGTGAGCGCCTGCGAACAGTGCGGGCGCGCCAGCGTGCCGACGATCCACCCGCCGCAATCCTTAGCCGAATGGCTCGGCGAACGCGACGAGAGTTTGCGCCTGGTGCTGCATCCCGCCACCGACGACAGCTGGCAGCAGGCGGAGGCGGTCGACACCGTCGCGTTGTTGATCGGTCCGGAAGGCGGGCTCAGCGACGCCGAAGTCGACGCTGCCCGCCGCGCCGGCTTCCAGGCGCTCACGCTCGGGCCGCGCATTCTGCGTACCGAGACCGCACCGGTCGTCGCACTGACGCTGCTGCAGCATCACTTCGGCGATCTGTAGCGCGGGCCGGGTTGGAAATCTCCTCGATACCTCTCTGACGCTCAGATCACGGTCTCCGCCTGCTTTGATTCGCTCAGAACCGGCCGTCTTTCCCGCCACGATGTCGCCAGTTCATAGGCGTGACCGGTGCGCAATACCGTGGCTTCGTCGAAGTATCGGCCCACCAGTTGCAGCGATAGCGGCAAGCCCGTGTCGCTATATCCGCAGCAGAACGACAGTGCCGGATGGCCGGTCAGGTTAAACGGGGCCGTCATGGGCGGCTGGCTGCGAAACGGCACGACTTCCACGTCTTCGATCCGCGGCGCCGGTGTCGGTACCGCAGCGCTGGCGATCAGGTCGACGGTCTCGAAAACGGATTCGACGGCAGTGGTCAGCTCACGGGCAGCTCGCTGGGCGTCGATATAGTCCGCACCGGAGATGAACGCACCCATGCTGAGACGCTCGAACGCATTGCGACCGTAAGTCTCCGGTCGGGACTGAAGATCCGGCCCATGGATGCTGAATCCTTCGGCGGCGAGAATCGCCTGTTGCGCGGCCTGGAAGCGATGCATCGAGGGCAGTGTCACCTCGACGATTTCCGCCCCCAGAGACGCCAATTTTGCCATGGCCGTGTCCATGCCCTGAATGAGTTCCCTATCGCAACCCACGGCATGGAATTGACGCAGGTAGCCGATTTTCAGGCCACTGATGCCTTGATCTAGCGTCTCCTGATAATCCGGCACCGCGTTGCGCGACGAGCCAGGGTCATCGGCATCGAAGCCGGCTAGGACCTGCATTGCCAGGGCACAGTCCTCGACCGTCCAGGTCAGAGGGCCCAAGTGGTCGAGCGTATAGGATAGCGGCGCAACGCCACGTCGGCTGACGCGGCCGTAAGTGGGTTTGAGGCCCGCCAGGCCACAATAGGCCGCCGGTAACCGAATCGACCAACCGGTATCACTGCCCAGGGCCAGCGGCATGAAGCCGGCAGCCACGGCAGCGCCGGAACCGCTCGACGAGCCGCCGGTGAAATGATCCGGATTCCAGGGGTTGCGCGCTGGCGGAAAAGGCAGGTCGAAAGAGGGTCCGCCAATGGCGAATTCATGGGTCGCCATCTTGCCCAGCAGCACCCCGCCAGCCTCTCTCAGACGGATGGCGACTTCCGCGTCCGCTGTCGGCACACGGTCGATATCGCGCTGGGAGTGACAGGTGGTGCGAATCCCGGCGGTGTCGATGATGTCTTTCAGGCCATAGGGAATGCCGTGCAGGGGGCCGCGATCGAGACCCGCCGCCAGCTCCGTTTCGGCGCGGTGGGCCTCCTCCAGCGCCCGTTCCTCGGTCATCAACAGTACCGAGTGCAGGGCGCCATCGTAGCGGTGTATCTGCGCCAGACAGTGCGTGGCCAGTGCGATCGGTGACAGGGTGCCGTCACGAAAGGCGCGCCCGGCGGCGGCAATGGACAATGGCTTGGCTGCGAGATCGATCATGCTGGCTCTCTCGTGGCAGAGTGGATGAACGCCGGCTCTAAGGCCGGGGTGAGGCGGTCACGGTTGCCGGCGATCAGGCCACGTAAAGCCAGAAAGGCTTGAAACATCACCTCCCGGCGTTCATCGGCAATGACGATGCCGTGTCGGGCCAGGCAGGTTTCGAATTCGGTTTCCAGGGAAGTCTCGGGCAAGGGCATGGCGTGGGCTCCTGACGTTGTCAGTACTCGGCGAAAATGCGGGTGATCTCGGCTGGGTCATCGGTGACGCCCAGTGCCAGCGCAAGCAGTAGTCTTGCCTTTTGCGGATTGAGATTGTCGGCGATCAGAAATCCGGCCTCCCGCAGGCGGTGCCCGCGATAGACATTACCGCTGCCGGCGCGGGTCGACTGCACCACCACCACGCCTTGGGCGACGGCTTCGATCAGGGCCGCGCGTTCGCCACCGGTGACGAAACCCGGGGCAAATCCCGCGGCGACGATGCCGCGGGCCCCGGCGGACACGAAGGCACGGATGGCGGCGCCATCGCTGCCGGCATAGCTGTAAGCGATATCGACTCGCGGTAGCGGATCGATCGTGGTCAGTGAAAACTCGGTGTGGGG
This sequence comes from Salinicola sp. 4072, assembly GCF_036663415.1. Taxonomy (NCBI): domain Bacteria; kingdom Pseudomonadati; phylum Pseudomonadota; class Gammaproteobacteria; order Oceanospirillales; family Halomonadaceae; genus Salinicola; species Salinicola sp. 4072. The sequence continues at coordinate 27,110 of NZ_JAXOVV010000009.1, forward strand.
TGCCGTCCGGCGCAGACTCTGGCGATAGAGCTGGACGTGGTCGCCGTCGACATGGCCCAAGGGGCCACTGACCGGGGACTGAAAGGTCTGCAGCCGCGTGGTGTTGGTCTTGGTCACTTCCCGGGCGGCATGCAACTCATCGTTGAGCAATACCATCACGCCGCCGCGCCGCATGGCAGGGCTACCGGCCGCGCGCACGGCATTGACCAGGTTCATGCCGGCGTCACTGGATAGCCCGCTGAGCGGGCGTTGCGCCCCGGTGACGATGACCGGGATTTCGAGCGGAAGCGTCAGACTCAGACACCAGGCGGTTTCCTCCAGCGTGGCGGTGCCGTGGGTGATGACGATACCGGCCAGGTCCGAATGCGTCCTTTCAAGCCGAACGCACTCCGCCACCAGCGCGCGCCAATCGGTTTCATCGATATCGGGACTGACAATGGCGCGATAGTCGACCACGCTGAGCTTGGCGACCTGCATCAGTTCCGGTACCCGTTCGGCGATCTGACTGGCTGCCAAGCGAGTGTCGTTGGCGCCGTAATCGAGAATGTCCAGGCTGTTTCGGCCCAGCGACGAAATGGTGCCGCCGGTACCGATCAATGCCACGTGAGGTAGCGTCACGATCTATTCCCTCTGAATGCTCACAGGCGTACGTCCATGGCTGAGCGCAGACTATCCGACAGCAGATTGAAGGACATGCAGGTGATGAAAATGATGATTCCGGGTAGCGCGGCATTGATCGGCGCCACGTAGATCGATTCGCGCAGGGCGTTGAGCATCAGCCCCCAGTCGGCGATGGGCGGGCTGACGCCGAGCCCGAGAAAACTCAAGCCGGAGGCGATCACGATGCTGACACTGAGCAGGCTCGAGGCGTAGATCAGGACCGGCCCCAGCACGTTTCCCAGGACGTGGACACGAATGATCGTCAGCGTGCCGGCCCCGGTGGCGCGGGCAGCCTGCACGTAGTCCTCGTTGCGAATCTTGGTGGTGACACTCTCGGTGATGCGCGCCAACGGGGGGATGAAGATCAGCGTCAGCGACAGCATGCCGTTGACGATCCCGGCACCCATGGCGCCCGAAATCGCGACCGCCAGCAGAATCGAGGGGAAGGCATAGAACACGTCGGTAAGGCGCATGATGCACATATTGACCTTGCCCCCCGCGTAGCCGGCGATGACCCCCAGCGTGCCGCCGATCAATAGCGCCACCAAGACGGGACTGATGCTCATCGACAGGGTGACGCGCGCGCCGTAGATCAGACGGGTCAGAATGTCGCGACCCAGCTCGTCGGTACCCAGCAGATATTCCAGTTTGCCTCGGCTGGTCCACGCCGGTGGGGTCAGACGGTCGAGCATGCTTGCCTGATAGGGGTCGTGAGGCGTGATCCAGGGCGCAAAAATGGCGGCGAGCACGATCAGCCCGAGCAGGGTCATCGTCGTCAGGGCGACCCAGTCATGGCTGAGCTTGTTGCCGACGTTGTGCCAATAGCCCTTGGGCGGTTTGCCCGAAAGCTTAGCTTCGTCGGCCATGAGTGCCGACGTTGTCGGTGGCGTCTCGGTCGGGAGCTTGTCGCGAGCGTCTAGGGTCGGGGTGTTCATGGTCGGTTCCTGGAAATATCAGCGGCGTATGCGAGGGTCGAGCAGCGTTTGCAGGATGTCCGCGACCAGATTGGTAGCGACGAAAATCAACGCCATGATCAGAATCGTGCCCTGCAGGATCGGCAGGTCGCGCATGAAGATGGCGTTGTTGAGCAATTGACCGGTTCCGGGCCAGACGAAAACCGTTTCGATGAGAATCGACCCGCCCAACAGTTCCGCCATCTGCAGACCCATGACGGCAATCGCGGCGCTGCAGGCGTTGCGGGCGACATGCACGAAGACCTGACGTTCCGGCATTCCCTTGGCTCGTAGCGTCTGGACGAAATCCTGACCGTAGGTCTCCGACACGGAGCCGCGCACCGAGCGCGCGATGATGCCGGTCGGAATCAGAGAGAGGGCGAAAATGGGCAACACGAAATGCTGTATATGGGCCCAGTCAAGTGCGAAGCCCGTCGAGCCACGTGGGCCCATTCCCATGGCGGGCAGCCAGTGCAGACCGACGGCGAAGATGGCCACCAGGACGATGGCGATCCAGTAGTGGGGCACACTGACACCGGTGACGGCGAAACCGGTCACCACCCGATCGGACAGGGTCCCCTGCCTCGAGCCGGCAATGCTGCCGAGTGTCAGCCCCACCACAAAGCTGACCAGCATGCCGCCGAACGCCAGCATCAAGGTGTTCCCCAGCGCGGAGAAGATCTCGGTGCTGACCGACCGGCCGGTGGCGATCGATGTGCCCAGATCACCGGTCAGCGCGTGCCCCAGCCAGGTGGCATATTGCACCGGAAGCGGCTTGTCCAGCCCGTATTCGGCTTTGACCTGATCGATCATTTCCTGGGTCGCGTCTTCCGGCAGCAAGGCATTGATCGGATCGCCGGGCCCCAGCTGTACCAGTAGAAAGCAGATCACGGTCACGCCGAGGGCAATCGGAATGGTGTAGAGCACTCGGCGCAAGATGTAGGAAAACATAGGATTCAACTCCCCAAGGTCGCTGAGCCCATCGATACCGACGTAGCGGTATCGATGGGCCGGGCTTCCTTACTCCTCGAGATGGACCGGTGTCAGATCCTGGAACCAGTTCTTGGCCTGGACAAACCCTTTGAGGTTGGGCGCCAGCGCGCGGGGATTGACGTCATGGGTGACCCAGATCCACTCGGCGTTATCGACCACCTTCTCGTGCAATTCGCTGAGAATCTTGTCCTGCTTGGCCGGATCGAACTCCTCGCGCGCGGCTTTCAGCAACTTGTCGTACTCGGGATCGTTGACCATGCCCCAGTTGGAGCCGTTGGGCGGCACGCGATGGGAATCGAAGAGGCGGGTAAAGGCACTGTAGGGGTCCATCAAGGTACGACTGACGATAATGCCGTTGATGCCCTTGTCCGCGCTGTCAGGGGCTTCGGCCGACTGCCGTGCCAGAGCCAGCAGCGCATTCCATTCCATGACTTCCGCTTCGACATCGAAGTGGCACTGATTCAGCGTGCTCTGAATGTACTGGAACATCGGCAGCGGCTGCATCTGGCCGGATCCGCTGGTCGAGACGGCGATCTTGACGTGCAGTGGGGCATCCTGGGTATAGCCGTGCTGCTCCATCAGCGAGCGGGCATCGTCGGGCTCGTAGCCCAGCTTGAAGGTAGGCTGGCCGAACCACGGGCTGTCCGGTGTGACATGCCCTTCGGCGGGAATGCTCATTCCTCCCAGCAACTGATCGATACCTTGGCGATCGATACACAGGTTTGCCGCCTTGCGCACATCGATCTCGTTCCAGGGAGAGCCTGCGGCGCGGCTCGGTGCAATTGCCCAATTGTGCGGATAGCTGTTGGTGACGATCTGCATGCCGGCGCCTTCCAGCTGCGGAATGGCATCGGGAGAGGGCGCTTCGATCCAGTCCACCTGGCCGCTCAACAGCGCCGAGGTGCGGGACGAGGCTTCCGGCGTGGGTATCAGCTGTACCTGATCGGAAGCCGGCACCCGATCCGGGTCCCAGTAGTCGGGATTACGCGCCATGGTGACCTGCTTGCGCGGCTGCATGCTGACGAATTTCCACGGCCCGGTGCCGGACGGCGCCTGAGCGAAGGCTTCCCAGTCGCCGACTTTCTCGAACTGCGCCGGACTGGACATCATCCAGTAGCTGACCTGGAACGGGACGAAGGCATTGGGTACATCGGTGACGATCTGCACCGTGTAATCGTCGATCTTGTTCACTGCGACGATGCTCGGAATTCGAGCGGCTGCGAGTCCGGCCTGGCGAGGGTCATACTGTGGTGAATCCGGATCCTTGACCTTATCGAAGTTCCATACAACCGCGTCGGCTGTGAATTCAGAGCCATCGTGGAACTTGACGCCTTGGCGGAGTTTGAACGTCCACTTCGTCTTGTCATCGGGGTCTACCGACCACTCCGTGGCCAGGCCCGGAATCAAGGTGGAGGGCTTGTCGGCGCTGGAAAGATCCCATTCCACCAAGGAGTCATAAAGCATCAAACCCATGAACCGAAACCCCTCGAAACCCTGGTCGGGATTACCGGTCGTTAACGGAATATCCGCTGCTGTCATGCCGACGCGGAACGTCGATAAATCCTGAGCCACGGCGAGATTGCTGGCACAACTCAGGGCCAGAATGGCGGCTGCCGTGCGCAGTGGTCTCGGCATCAAAAACGAGCTTCTAGGCAACATCGTAAATCCCTTGGAATGGTTGTGTTCAGGGGTTTTGCCGGTAATCGTTGTTGTTGTGGCGATCTTCGAATCCGACATTGTTGTTGATTCGTCGTTGGTTGTTAGCCCCAGAGTCAGGCGGAAGCGCTGGAAATAACAAAGCAATAAGCTTGCCAGCTCTGGTCCTGATGGCGCTGCCTGGCGATCTATTTTTTGTTAATAAACTATAAGCCAATGTTGTATAAGGTTTTAATAAAAGCATTTGATTTGAGGATATAGCCCTTTTTCGAGATGGGTCTGTGTCGTATGGAAAAAACATTCGAAGCGGTGACGGCGATCTTATAGAGAGGGACGTATCCTGATTCATTCTCCTGAAGATCATTTGATGCATCATGTTAGTGCGGTAAAAGGGCGACATGCACCGAATAGTGATCGTCTCGTCGTAACATCGTGAGTTGGCGGAGTGCCGGCCGATTTTTCCCAGTAAAAACTAGATAAGAAACGTATTTTCTGAATTTGGGGTGGTGAATTCAGGATGAATTACCCGATTTCCAAAGAGATATGGAAGGGATATTGGGGGGAGGTTCCCTGTCGGCCGCGCTGATCTCTCAAGCGGGAAAAGAATTTATATTGAATATTTTCTTGTTGTTTTGGTGGCTTGCTCGGGGTTTTCAGATGAGAGCTCCTCTGCTGGCATCATAATTGCAGCGACTGTCAAAACGGCGATGGGCCGATGCTGACAGTGAGGATTTCGACATGAGCGTGACCGCGGATACCATTCTGCAACAGTGCCAGGCTTATGCGGGGCCGAAAATCGACGCGGATCGGGCCGCCCAGCTGGCGGTGGAAATCAATTCGCTGCTGGTGCGGGCGACACCGCTGATCGAGCGTTATCGCTATCTCTACGCTGACCCCTTCGCGTTTCTCTCCGAGCTCGAGACACTGGCAGTTGCCGAGTCCGGTGACCGAGGGCAGGCATGATGGTGGGGAGTGAATTGGTCTGGATGAGCCTGACCGACGTCGCGGGTGCGATTCGTCGCCGCGAGGTCTCCGTGAGCGAAGTCGTGGATGCGTCGCTCAAGCGTATCGAGACGGTGCGGCCGATCCTCAACGCCTTCATCGATGTCTTCATCGATGTCTTCATCGATGAGGCGCGGGAAGCCGCGCAACAGGCGGATAGCCGCCTGCAACGTTCCACCCCGACCGCGCCGCTGTTCGGTGTGCCGCTCGCCCACAAGGACATGTTCTCGCGCCTGGGCAAGCGTGCCAGTGGGGGCTCAAGGATCATGGCGGATGTCGAGCCGAAAGCGACGGCGACCGTCATGCGCCGATTGGACGAGGCGGGGGCGATCAATGTCGCTGCACTCAACCTTTCCGAATTCGCCGCCGGCCCGACGGGGCACAACGAGCACTTTGGTCATTGCCGCAATGCCTGGAATCCGGCGCATATCAGCGGTGGCTCCTCGAGTGGATCCGGCGCGGCAACGGCGGCGGGAGCCGTCTACGGCGCCATCGGCTCCGATACCGGTGGGTCGATCCGGCTGCCGGCATCGTTCAATGGGCTGGCGGGTATGAAACCTACCTGGGGACGAGTCAGCCGCTTCGGCGCCATGCCACGGGCCTGGTCGCTGGATACGGTCGGCCCATTGACGCGTACGGTGGCGGACTGCGCGCTGATGACGTCGCTGGTGGCCGGTTACGATCCACGGGATTCCACTACCAGTCGTTTGCCGGTGCCCGATTACACCCGCAGTCTGGGGCGTTCGGTGTCCGGACTGCGCGTCGGCATTTCCTCCGATTATTTCCGAGACGACATCAGCGACGAAGTGGCGACGCTATTTGACGATGCCTGCCGCGTGTTGCAGGACCTGGGCTGCCAGGTAGAAGTGATCGACGTGCCCGATCCGGGAGCGTACGACGCCATCGCCAATGCCATCTCCAAGTCAGAGGCCGCCGCCGTCCATGGTCGCTGGATGCGTGAGAGGCCGGACGACTACGGATTGCATGGATATTCGCGGACCGAGTCCGGTTTCCATATACCCGCGGCCGTCTACCTCGATGCGCTGTCGGTTCGCGGTGCAGTCGTTCGGGATTTCGTCTCTGACGTGTTCTCTCGGGTCGATGTCTTGGCGACACCCTCGCTGCCCTTCGAAGTGCCGACCATCGCCGAGACCGACGAGCGGGATCCGGCCCGGATCCCGGCAATGGTCGGACGAATCACGCGCAATACGCGACCCTTCAATTATCTTGGCCTGCCAGCGCTGACGGTGCCCTGTGGATTCACGGCCAACCGCTTGCCAGCCGGACTTCAGCTCATCGCCAGGCCCTACGCCGAGTCGACGCTGTTCGCGCTTGGCGGCGCCTACGAGCGCATCACGCCATGGAAAGATCAACATCCGACCCTGTGACGGTCACCGCCAGGGCGGGGTTTAATTCGACAACGACAAGACGCGCAGCGCGTCGCTCATGACAGGCAAACCGTGATGAATGACAACGACAAGACGGCACCTGACGTGCCACGCAACCGGGCGCACGACGTCGGCGGTCCGGCGCAGCCGCTGTTGATCGTCGACCAGTTGAAGAAGCACTTTCCGCTGAAACGCAAAGGACTCCCGGGACGGACCAGGGTCGATGTAGTGCGCGCCGTCGATGGCCTCGACTTTCGAGTCGCCAAGGGCGAAACCCTGGGGATCGTGGGTGAATCCGGGTGCGGAAAATCCACCCTGGCCAAATTGCTGATGTACCTGATCGAACCCGATGCCGGAGAGGTCGTGCTCGACGGGCTTACCGTCGATAGCGCTCAGGGTATCAGCGTCAAGGCCATGCGCAGCCAGGTCCAGATGGTGTTCCAGGACAGCAATGCGTCGCTCAATCCCCGCATGACGATCGGCGATACCATTGCCTTCGGATGCAAGGTTCGCGGTATCGATAGTCGCGAAGCGGCAAGGCAGGCGGAAGCCATGCTGGAGGCGGTGGGGCTGGATCCCGAACTCTATGCACGGCGCTATCCGCATGAACTTTCCGGCGGGCAGCGGCAGCGCATCAACATCGCACGGGCGTTGGCACTGGAGCCTCGGCTACTGATCCTCGACGAGGCGGTCTCGGCTCTCGACAAGTCGGTCGAGGCGCAAGTGCTCAATCTGCTGGAGGATCTCAAGCGCAGGATGTCGCTGACCTATATCTTCATCAGTCACGATCTCAACGTGGTGCAATACATCAGTGATCGTATTCTGGTGATGTACCTTGGCCAGATCGTCGAAATCGGGCCGGTCGACAAGATCTACGATAACCCGCAACACCCCTATACTCAGGCGCTACTGTCGGCGCGCCCCTCGATGGATCCCGATCATCTGACCGAGGCCCTGCCGATCAGTGGTGATCCCCCCAACCCGATCAACCCGCCGTCCGGCTGCCGTTTCCGCACGCGGTGTCCACACGCCGAGTCAATCTGTGCAGAGACGATGCCGCCGTTGTCACCGGGCCAGATCGGGACGCAGGTTGCCTGCCATATGATCATCGAAGGTTCCGGACATAGCCGCGCCAAGCGCCATGTAGCCTGAGGAGAGATTGCCATGACATCCCCATCGCCGCTGCTGTCCGTGCGCGACCTGAAAGTCACTTTTGCCTCGCGTGAGCGTGAGGTCTATGCCGTCAACGGCGTCAGTTTTGATGTGCAACCCGGCGAAACCATGGTGCTGTTGGGCGAGTCCGGCAGTGGCAAGAGTGTGACCCTGCGCTCGCTGATGAAACTGCATCCGCCCAAGAAGACCCGTTATTCCGGTGAGATTCAGTTCGACGGTACCTCGATGCTGACCTGCAGCGAACGCCAGCTGCGCCGTCTGCGGGGAGCCGAGATCTCGATGATCTTCCAGGAGCCTTCGACCTCTCTGGATCCGGTCTACAAGATAGGCCAACAGATCAGCGAGATGATCATGCAGCACGAGAGCCTGTCCCAGGCCGCGGCATTGGCCCGGGCCAAGGATTTGCTCGAGCTGGTGCGTATTCCCTCGGCCGCCGAGCGTCTCAATGCCTACCCGCACGAGTTGTCCGGAGGGATGCGCCAACGAGTGATGATCGCGCTCGCATTGAGCTGCAGCCCCAAATTGTTGCTGGCGGACGAGCCGACCACGGCATTGGATGCCACCGTCCAGATCCAGATCATCCTGCTGCTGAAGCAGCTACAGGACGAGCTCGGTCTCAGCATCATCTTCGTGACCCATGATGTCGGCGTGGCAGTCGAAGTCGGTACCAAGGTCGCGGTGATGTACGCCGGACAGATGGTCGAGTACGGCGAGATGCGCGATGTCGTGCGTTCGCCCCAGCATCCGTACACGCAAGGACTGCTCAACTCCACGGTACACGCGGGGTTGAGAGGCAAGCGGCTCGACGCCATTCCCGGTGCGCCGCCCAACCTTTCCTCGCCCCTGGATATCTGTGGCTTTGCACCGCGCTGCCCGCATGCGCACAAGGCCTGTATCCAGGGCGTGCCCGAGCCGCGAATACCGATGCCCGGGCATATGTCGCGCTGTGTGCTGGCCGAAGACCGGGTATCGCGGCTGGCATGAAGCCGTGGGCGTGAACGAGAATCGTGAAGAGGATTCGACTCGCGAAAAAAAGAAGGAGTGATTATGACCGTGACCGTCGATGGTCAGCGCTTGTGGGAACGTGTCGAAACCATGGCCAAGTTGGGAGGCACGCTCAAAGGGGGCGTTTGCCGGTTGGCGCTGGATGACAACGATATTACCGCGCACCGCCTGCTGGCGGACCTGGCCAAGCTACGGGGCTTTCGTCTGTTGCTGGACGACGCCGGGAACCTGTTTCTTCGCCGAGAAGGCAGCGACGCCTCATTAGCCCCGCTAGTCAGCGGGTCTCACTCGGATTCTCAGCCCACAGGTGGGCGTTTCGACGGCATCTTTGGTGTGTTGGCGGCGTTCGAGGCGCTGGAAGCGATCGACGCTGCCGGTGTCGAGACGCGTCATCCGCTGGAGTGCGTGATCTGGAACAACGAAGAAGGGTCGCGCTTCACGCCCGGCTGTATGGGCTCCGGTGTCTATGCCGGTGTGAAGTCGTTGGAGACGGCTCACGCGGCATTGGATAGCAATGGGGTCAGCATGGCAGACGCGATAGCGCGACTGCATGAGCAGTTCCCGGATGCCGAGCACCGCGACCTGGGTACGCCGTTTGCCGCGCTGCTGGAAGCGCATATCGAGCAGGGGCCGTTACTCGAAGCCGGTGGCGAGGTACTGGGCGTGGTCACCGGCATGCAGGGTATGCGCCGCTTCCGGGTCGAAGTGACCGGCAAGGAGGATCACTCGGGGACCACGCCGCGTAGCCTGCGTCAGGATGCGCTGGTCGATGCCGTGGCGATCATCAATGAGCTTCATGCGCTGTTCTGGGACGAGAAGGACGAAATTCGTTTCACCATCGGTCATTTCGCGCTTTCGCCCAATGCCTGGTCGGTAGTGCCCGGACAGGTGACCTTCGGAGTCGACTTCCGCTATTCGGATGCCGGGGTGCTCAAGTCCCTGGGCGATCGGATTGCGCCCTTGGCCGCTGAGGCGGCAAGGCATTGTCAGGTCCAGGTGACCCAGACGGTCAGCGAGGCACCGGTACACTTCGAAGGCGCGGCATTCGAGGCCATTAGAGCGTCGGCGGCCGCCAGCGGGCAGCCCTGGCGAGAAATCTACTCCGGCGCCGGTCACGACTGCCGTTACTTTCCGCCTCGTTGCCCGACCGGCATGGTGTTCATTCCCTGCGAGAAGGGCATTAGTCACAACGAAGCGGAAAACGCCGAACCCGAGCATGTGACCGCCGGGGCCCAGGTAATTGCCGACAGCTTTCTGCGCCTGGACGCGAGTCTTCCCTGATTGGAGAAGCGGGATAGGGGCGCAGCCATGGGTGCGTCTCGCCGCGTCTTTCGGAGATACCGGGGCCCGGGCCTGCCAAACAAAACACCCCGCCAGCCGTTATCCGGTTGGCGGGGTGTTTTCGTTGCGAATCACTGACGGCTGCTGGCGTGCGGCGTCGAGCGGCGATTACAGCTCGAGATCGTACTCGACGATCAGCGGGGCGAACTCGCTGAAGGTTGCATCGGTATCGATCCAGGCGTCTTTCACATTGCGCCGGAAGTTGGGGCCGACGACCTGATAGTCGAGGCGCCAGCCTTCCTGGCGGGAGCGTGGCACTTCCTGGTCGAGCTTGGGCCACCAGGTGTACTGGTTGGCATCCCGATTGACCTCACGGAAGGTATCGATGAAGCCGGTCGGGCCGAACACCTGATCCATCCACGCCCGTTCTTCCGGCTTGAAGCCGGGCGTCGTCTGGTTGTCGGCCCAGTTGGCCAGGTCGAGCGTCTTGTGCGCGATGTGCCAGGTGCCGCAGATGATGTACTCGCGACGCTTGCGAGCCATCTTGTTCAAGTACTCGAGATACTGGGTCATGAACGTCTGCTTGGCGGCCGGATCGTCGTCGCCGCTCGGCATCAGGAAGGTCGCGACGCTGAAGCGGTCATAGTCCGCCTGCAGGAAGCGCCCTTCGTTGTCGCACTGCTCGAAGCCCAGACCATACATGATGGCCTTAGGGATCTTGCGACAGTAGAGCCCGACCCCGGAGAAGCCATCCTGCTCGGCGTCCAGGAAATAACCTTCGTAACCTTCCGGGTAGAGAATGCTGTCATCGAGCTCGAAGCTCTTGGCCTTCAGGTTCTGCACGCAGACGACGTCAGCATCCTGTTCGGCCAGCCAGTCGAGAAAGCCCCGCTCGACGGCCTCTCGGATCCCGTTCACATTGATGCTGGCGATTTTCATACAGTGTTCCTTCTTTGTCGCGCGTGTATGATACCCGAGCTTGAAAGGTTTAGGTAAATGACCGCTGCGTCAGGCCAGGACGACAGCGGTCTTCAAGAGTCATGAAGCAACAGGGAGACCCGGGGTGAGCGTCGAGATTCAGCCGTATCAGCAAGAGTTCATCGAATTCGCGATCGCCGAAGGGGTATTGCGCTTCGGTGAATTCACGCTCAAGTCCGGTCGTGTCAGTCCCTATTTCTTCAATGCCGGTCTATTCCGTTCCGGCAGTGCGTTGGCCCGTCTCGGACGTTTCTATGCCAGCGCCATTGCCGACAGTGGCATCGAGGCCGATGTACTGTTTGGTCCAGCTTACAAGGGTATACCGCTGGCGGCGAGTGCAGCCGTTGCTCTGGCCGACCACCATCAGCGCGACATGCCCTTTGCCTTCAACCGCAAGGAAGCCAAGACTCACGGTGAAGGCGGCAACATCGTGGGTGCCGAACTGCGTGGCAACATTCTTATCATCGATGATGTCATCACGGCTGGCACGGCGATCCGCGAGGTCATGCAGATCATCAACAATGCCGGAGCCCAGGCCGCGGGTGTCGTGATCGCGCTCGACCGTCAGGAGCGTGGTCAGGATGCCAACGGCCTGAAGCCGCACAGCGCGATCCAGGAAGTCGAAGCGACGTATCATATGCCGGTTGTGAGCATCGTCAACCTCGACCAGCTGCTCGCCTATCTGGAAACGCGCGAACCCCGCAGCGGCGAAGATGGCGCTTCCATTGCCCAGCATGCCGAGGCGATCCGCGCCTACCGGGATCGCTACGGCATCACCAGCGACCGCTGATCCTTCGGCCCGTGACGAGACGGGCCTGGATGGCACTCGCGCCTGCTACGATTAGCCGCAGCCTCGTCGTCGTATGATGCGTTACAAAAGGTTTAAAAACAGCGTTTGATAAACTCGAAAATTATGCCACGCTTACGCCGTTAGTCCAACGCGATTTGGCGCCAATTTCGGGAGACGCATCATGATCAACCGCAGCAGGATCAAACCCTGGGGCTTTGCCCTTGCCACAGCGACCTTCATGTTCGCCAGTCAGCAGGCGATGGCGCTGAGTGTTTCCGCCAACGGCGGCGACGACTCCTTCGGTGTCGAAGCCAGCCAAACCATCTTTCCCACCTTGCGAGCCGGCGTCGGCTACCTGAACACCGATGACAGCGGTCACAATGCCAAGGCCTACTCGGGTTCGCTGATGTTCACGCCGTGGCTGCCGGGCATCGATCTTTCCGTGGGCGGACGTTACCAGTATCAGGATACCCACTATGGCAACGGTGGCGGTCTGGGGCTCGGCGGTTCCGCATTCGTCGATACGCCCATTCCGCTGACCTCGATCGGTGCCTACGGCTTCTACACGCCGGAAGGCCTGGCGCACGGCGACATCGACAAGAGCTACGAGTACGGCGCCCAGGCGCGGGTCAACATCATCTCGCAGACCTACGTCTACGGCGGCTATCGCTACATGCGTACCGACTTCGATAACGACAACGGCCATACGCTGGATAGCGGGCCGGTATTGGGCGTCAGCGTCGGGTTTTAAGCTATTCTGAGCTACGAGCTACGAGCTACGAGCTACGAGCTACGAGCTACGAGCTACGAGCTACGGGCTACGGGCTACGGACTACGGGCTACGCCTGGCGCCGGTTTCGGGGCGCTATGGAAAACAATCGGCGTCCCTTCCTGAGAGCCGGCTTCGGATTCTGTAGCGGGGGCCGGCTTCGGGGCTCTGGAGCGAGAGCCGGCTTCGGGGCCCTATAGAGAAAGACGCCGATTGCGTATGATGCGAGAGTTACCCGCCTCCGAGTCGGCCGCCATGCTTGATATCGTGCTCTATGAACCCGAGATTCCGCCCAACACCGGCAACATCATCCGGTTGTGCGCCAACACAGGCTTTCGTCTCCACATCATCGAACCGATGGCCTTCGAACTCGACGACAAGCGCCTGCGACGCGCCGGGCTCGACTATCACGAATGGGCGCGGGTTCAGGTCCACGCCAACTGGGCCGCGTTTCTCGAAGTGGTAGGGCCAGAGCGCGTCTTTGCCGTCTCCACGCGGGGTCGTCATGGCTACAGCCACGTTCACTACCGTGAAGGCGATGCGCTGGTCTTCGGCCCGGAAACCCGTGGCCTGCCGCAGTCGATGCTCGAGGCGCTGCCGCCCGCGCAGCGTCTGCGTATCCCCATGCTGAAGGACAGCCGCAGCCTCAATCTCTCCAACGCCTGCGCCATCATCGTCTATGAAGCGTGGCGGCAGATGGATTTCGTCGGCGCAGTGGATGTCTAGGCGTCAGTTAGCCAGGCGCCGGGTCATGAACACGCTGTAGGGATCTTCGCGGTAACTGCCGAACGGCTCGCAGTAGGTGAATCCGAACGCCTCATAAAGCTTTCTGGCCGGGGCGAAGTGCGCCATCGGCCCCGTTTCCAGACTCAGCCGTTGCAGATCAGCGGCACGCGCCTCCTTGATCAGGTGCGCCAGGATCGTCCGCGCCACGCCTTTACGTAGATGGTTCGGGTCGGTGCGCATCGACTTGATCTCGGCGTGCGTATCGTCGAGCCGCTTGAACGCGCCGCAACCCAGTAACTGACCGTCTTCCCACGCGGTGTAGAAGTGAACCTCCGGGCGTCGCAGCCCGTCGAGATCCAGCGCATGGCGGCTTTCCGGCGGTGAGTGCGGCTCGAAGTCCTTGAGGTGGAATTCCAGCAATGCGGCGATTTCGGGGCCGCGTAAATCATCTCGTATGATTTGTATGAGGTGTATCATTCCCGGAAATACTTCACTCGTGACTGCGCACGCGAAACGCTTTGTTGCGCAATGCTCGAAATTCTCACATAGCCTACTATGTTCCGGTTTCTGTGCGTTGCGTGCCTCGCGTTTCATCTTGCTCGTCAACGGGTGAAGCACTTCCTTCTCCGTTTTGTTTTCTCTGCGATTCTGCCCTCATGTCCGATATTCGCCAACGTCTCGCCAAGCTCAATCCGCGCCAGCAGGAAGCGGTGCGCTTCATCGACGGCCCTTGTCTGGTGCTGGCGGGTGCCGGTTCCGGCAAGACCAGCGTGATCACCACCAAGATCGCCTATCTGGTTCAGGAGTGCGGGATGAGCGCGCGCAAGATCGCCGCCGTCACCTTCACCAACAAGGCGGCGCGCGAGATGAAGGAACGCGTCGGGCAGATGCTCAAGGGCCGCGAAGGGCACGGCCTGACCGTATCGACCTTCCACAACCTCGGCCTCAACATCATCCGCCGCGAGCTCAAGACGCTCGGCTTTCGCCCCGGGTTCTCGCTGTTCGATCCGGAGGACGCCAAGGCGCTGCTGCGCGATCTGATGCAGAAGGAAGCGGACACCGACGCCGAGCAGATCAACGCGGTGCAGAACCGAATCTCCCAGTGGAAGAACGATCTGGTGCTGCCCGGGCCGGCGATCTCCCACGCCGCCGACGAAGACGAGCAGTACGCCGCACGAATCTACGAAGCCTACAACCGCCATCTCAAGGCATATAACGCGGTGGACTTCGACGACCTGATCATGCTGCCGGTGGTGCTGCTGCAGACCGACCCAGAGGCGCTGGCGCGCTGGCGCAAGCGCATCCAGTACATGCTGGTCGACGAGTATCAGGACACCAACGTCAGCCAGTATCAGCTGGTCAAGATGCTGATGGACGAGCGCGCGACGTTCACCGTGGTGGGGGATGACGATCAGTCGATCTACGCCTGGCGCGGTGCAAGACCGGAAAACCTGGTGACCCTCGGCGAGGATTTTCCGCGACTCAACGTCATCAAGCTGGAGCAGAACTACCGCTCCACGGCGACGATCCTGCGCGCCGCCAATACGCTCATCGCCAACAATCCGCACGTCTACGAGAAGACGCTGTGGTCCGACATGGGGCAGGGCGATCCGATTCGCGTGGTGGTCAACCGCCACGAAGAGGCCGAGGCCGAGCGCGTCGCCGGCGAAATCCTGACGCGCCGGATCAAGGAACGCGCCGAATGGCGCGACTTCGCCGTGCTCTATCGCGGCAACTTCCAGGCAAGGCTTCTGGAGCTAAAGCTGCAGCATCACCAGATTCCCTGCAAGCTTTCCGGTGGCACCTCTTTCTTCTCGCGCAACGAGATCAAGGATTCGATGGCCTATCTGCGACTATTGATCAATCCTGACGACGACAACGCCTTCCTGCGCATCGTCAACGTACCGCGCCGCGAGATCGGCCCCGGTACGCTGGAGAAGCTCGCCAACTATGCCTCTGAGCGCGGTGCCTCGATGTTTGCCGCCTGTCACGAGCTGGGGCTCGAGCAGGTATTGCCGACCCGCGCCGTCGAAAGGCTAGGGCGCTTCGCTCACTTCATCGACGGCGTGCGCAAGCGCATGGATCAGGGCGACGCCATTGCCGCCATCCGCGAGATGATTCGGGACATGGATTACGAAGCCTGGCTCTACCAGAACGCCAGCGCGCCGACCATCGCCGAGCGCCGCATGGCCAACGTCTGGACGCTGATCGATCAGCTCGAAAAGTCGATGCACCGCGACGACGAGGACGGCGAAGCCAGCGAGGAGACCGACGACGTGCAGTCGGCCATTTCGCGGCTGGTGCTGCGCGACATTCTCGAACAGCAGGCCGAAGAGGACGACTCCGACCGGGTCCAGCTTTTGACCATGCACGCCTCCAAGGGCCTCGAGTTTCCCCACGTCTACCTGATGGGGCTGGAAGAGGAACTATTGCCGCACCGCAACTCTATCGAATCCGGCACCGTGGAGGAGGAGCGGCGACTCGCCTACGTCGGTATCACCCGCGCCCGGCGCACGCTGACCCTGACGCTCGCCCGCCAGCGCAAGGCCTACGGCGAACTGCTCGACTGCACCCCGAGTCGCTTTTTGGACGAGCTGCCGGCGGACGATCTCGAATGGGAAGGTCGCGCCGACAAGGAAAACCCCGAGAAAAAGCAGGAGCGGGGCCAGAGTGCGATCGCGGGCCTGCGATCGCTGCTAGGCTAGAAGTCATTCGATGCCCATCCACGCCGATAAGAGATGCCGATGAACACCACCGAGCTGTGGCAACAGGCCCGCGACGAGGCGATGGCGATCTCTCGCCAGGAGCCGCTGCTGACCCCGTTGATGTTAGGCGCGGTGCTCAACCGCTCGACGCTGGGTGCCGGTCTGGCCTATCGACTGGGCCAGCGTCTGGCGCATCCCGATCTGGCTGCCAACCAGCTGATCAAGATGTTCGACGAACTGCTGGCCGACGATCCTGCCATCAGCGATGGCATTGGGCAGGATCTCGCCGCCGTGATCGAACGCGATCCGGCGATTCGCCAGGTTACCGAGGCGCTGCTCTATCTCAAGGGGTTTCATGCGCTGACGGTGCATCGGTTCGCGCACGTGTTGTGGCGGACCGGGCGCCGGCAGATGGCGCGCTATCTGCAGAGCCGCAGCTCCGAAGTGTTCCAGACCGATATTCATCCCGCTGCGCGGATCGGCAATGGGGTCTTCATCGATCACGCGACCGGGGTCGTCATCGGTGAAACCACGGTAATCGAAGACGAGGTTTCGCTGCTGCAGGGCGTCACGCTCGGCGGGACGGGGAAAGAAGCGGGGGATCGCCACCCGAAGATTCGGCGAGGCGTGTTGATCGGCGCCGGAGCCAAGGTGCTCGGTAATATCGAGATCGGCGAAGGCGCCCGGATCGGCGCCGGTTCGGTGGTACTCAAGGCGGTGCCGCCTCATACCACGGCGGTGGGCGTCCCGGCCCGGATCATTGGCGACGCCGGTTGCGCGGCACCGTCGCGGGAAATGCAGCATTGCCTCGACAAGCCGCGTAATTCGCAAACGTCGGCGCAGCCCGCTCCCTCCAGCAGCAAGCTCTGTTGTGGGCGCTAGTGCGGCGATGCTAGCAATCTAGCCTCCGGCGATCCGAGAGAAAGCCCGCTAGGTCGACGCTATCCAGCGCGTCCAGCCACGCCACCGCGAAGCTCCCCGGCCCGTGAGCCGTTCGTTCGGCCTGCTCGGCGGCTGCAGCCGCGTGGGCATGAGCGGCGACCATGGCATCCAGCGGCGTGTCGGCGACCGCTAGATAAGCGGCGATCAATGCACCCAGCGCGCAGCCGGTTCCCGTCACCCGAGGCTGCCACGCACTGCCGCCGGCAAGGCTGATCGTGATCGGGTAGGTATCGGTGGTCGAGCGGCCCAGCAAGCGGTCGACCCGTCCGGAAATCGCGATGCCTTCCGCATGAGCCAGCAAATCATTGGCAGCGGCAAGCGCATCCTGCGATTCGTGCCGAGTATCGACCCCGTGGCCACGAGCGCCGGCCTCTGCCAGCGCCATAATCTCCGAGGCATTGCCGCGCATCACCGCCGGCCGGCTGGACATCAACTCGAGACTCACGTCTCGCCGCAACGGCAGCGCCGCCGCCCCGACCGGATCGAGTACCCAGGGCCTCCTGGCCTCGTTGGCGGCCTGGCTCGCTCGTCGCATCGCCTCCAGGCTCTCCGCGTTGGGCGTGCCCAGATTGATCAGCACGGCGTCTGCTGCTGCGGCCAGGCTCCCGGCCTCCTCGGGATGATCGGTCATCGCTGGCGAAGCGCCTGCCGCCAGTAACGCATTGGCGATGAAATTGACGGTGACCTGATTGGTCAGGCAATGCACGAGCGGTGCCCGCTCGCGCAGCCGTTCACGTGTTGCCAGCAGGCGCT
The DNA here is from genome assembly GCF_036663415.1 of Salinicola sp. 4072. NCBI lineage: Bacteria > Pseudomonadati > Pseudomonadota > Gammaproteobacteria > Oceanospirillales > Halomonadaceae > Salinicola > Salinicola sp. 4072. The sequence goes on from NZ_JAXOVV010000009.1 coordinate 44,884, forward strand.
GCTGCCACTCACTCGTCTGGAGCGGTGCCTCGGTCATGCCGTCACTCGCTTTCATCGACGATGTAGTCGACGGCTGCCTTGACCTCGCCATTAGTGAGATCCGCGTTGCCACCCTTGGCCGGCATACCGCCGACGCCGTTGATCGCATTGGCATACAGCTCATCCATGCCTTCGTCGATCCGTGACTGCCAGGCGTCGTTGTCGCCGATCTGCGGCGCGCCACCGCCGTCATGACAACCGGCACAGTTGTCCTCGAAGATGGCTTCACCGTCGGCGGCCTGAGCCTGGACTGCCAGCATCGAGGTCAGCAGGGCAGCCGTTAACGCCAGGGGGAGTTTCAAGTTCATGTTGGCCTCATCGTCATCGGTCGAGACATCCGTTTATCGTGTTGTCGGGTCTTCAGTATAATCATGCCCTGCAGACGCGAAAGCCGTCGCGACCGCGATGACGCCCTGGCTGGACAGCCAATGGCCGAGCGGTTAGGATGGCGCGCTGTTGGCAAGCGGCTCTGGCTCTCCTGGGGCTATCCTTGGTCACCCAGGTCATCGCCGCACCGCCACGTCATTGCGCGCCCATAGCTCAGCTGGATAGAGTACTGCCCTCCGAAGGCAGGGGTCGCAGGTTCGAATCCTGCTGGGCGCGCCATTCCAGTCAATGAATCCTGACGCTTCCTTCCTCTGAAACCCCCTCTTTTGCTGCCAATTTGGCACGTGACTATTTCGTGCAGGCACGGGGTTATTCACAGCCTTGATCAGTGCGTTCGGATGCAGGGGGCGGGCTCGAATCCCGTTGAGTCCTAACCAGCCGCTTTCGTCCCTGCCCTAGGCAGATAATCGCCCACCAAAAAAGGGCCCGAAGGCCCGTTTTTACTCCTTGCTCAGCCACTTAGCTGTTGGTGGCGAAGCTCATTTCCACGTTGCCGCTATCGTTGTTGCCATTCTGGGTAGCGTGCTGCAGCGCTTGGGCGGCGGCGTCGCTCTGGCCTTCACCAACTAGCGGGTTATGGCTGGCCGAGATGTTGGTGGCGAGTTGCGTGGCGTCGGCGACGTTCTGCAGTGCCTGGTCCGCTGCGGCGCTATGCCCGCCAGTGACGGTATCGACGCTGTAGCGAGTCGGCAGGGCGTGGTACTGCGCGGTCTGTTCGATATTGAGCGCTTCGCTCTGCTGATCGAAATGACGCTCGGTCACGAGGCTGTTGGCCTGGGCGACGGTGGGCAGAGCAATGGCGATTGCGATGGCTGCGAGAATGCGGGTTTTCATGGTGTTGCCTCCAATGATCATCTGTTGTGGCTTGGGCCCTTGGCCTCAACCTGTGATGTCATTATCGGGTGATTTCCGTTAGATGGCTAATTAAATGCAGCGAAATAGGCTATCGATGGAAATGATCTTGGAGAATAAACCTGAATATGAAATAGAAAGCAGGGTAAGAAACTAGAAAGGGGCCCGAAGGCCCCTTTGATGACTAGCACTGATGACTAGCGCTGCCGCAGTGCCCGAAGGCGAAGACTTACAGGCTGGCGAAGTTCACTTCGACGTTGCCCTTGTCATTGCTGACGGTCTGGGTAGCGTTCTGCAGTGCCTGGCCGGCAGCGGCGCTCTGACCTTCACCGATCAGGCTGTTGTGGGACGGCTGGACGTCGGTGCTCAGCTGAGTGGATTCGGCCACGTTCTTCAGAGCCTGGTCGGCAGCGGTGCTGTGGCCGCCATCGACGGTATCGGCGCTGTAGCGAGTCGGCAGTGCGTGGTACTGCGCGGTCTGCTCGATGCTGAGCGCTTCGCTCTGCTGATCGAAATGACGCTCGGCAACGGCGCTGTTGGCCTGGGCGACAGCGGGCAGAGCGATGGCGATTGCGATGGCTGCGAGAATGCGAGTTTTCATGGCGTTACCTCCAAAATGTCTTTTTGCTTGATGACCTCTCGGCCTCAACCTGTGGCGACATTATGGGAGCCAACTCTTTAGTCTGCTAATCACGCGTAGTGAATTCGACTATCGACAGGATTAATACTAAGGTCGAATCCATGGGTTGGCTCTGGAGTGTAAACCTTTTCCCTTCGGTTGTGTGAATTCAGCCAAACCGGCTGCCGAGTTCCCCATTCCTGCCAGGGCTTTCGAACGGTTTTGCTCGATACCGGCGCGCCCGCCATAATGGCAGCATCTCATCCATCGCTTGCCAGCAGAGAACCCCTTATGACCCGCACGCCTCGGGATAATGCTCCCGCCGAATCGTCACGCGCTGCCGAGCCACAGGTCAACGTGGGCGATGTCGCTTATCTACGGGTGACGAAGGTCAACGATATTGGCGCCTTCCTGAACTGGGGCCGCCCCAAGGATCTGTTGCTGCCGTTCGGCGAGCAGCGTTTCCGCCCGGACGAGGGCAAGCGCGTGCTGGTGATGATCTACGTCGACGATCGCATGCGCCCGGTGGCCAGCATGAAGCTCGATCGCTTCCTGCGGGACGAGTCGGAAGGGTTGAAGGCGGGCGACCGGGTATCGCTGGTGATCGCCGATCTGACCGATCTCGGCGCCAAGGCGGTGGTCAACAGCCGCTTCTGGGGGTTGCTGTATCACGACGACATGTCGCGCCCGTTGCGTCGCGGCGATCGTGTGGAGGGTTATGTCCGTCGCGTGCGCGACGACGCCCGCCTGGATCTCTCGCTATTGCCGCCGGGGCAGGCGCGTCTGGATGTGGTCGGCGACAAGGTGCTGGCGGCGCTGGCCGACAACGGCGGGTTCCTGGCGCTCGGCGACAAGAGCCCGGCCGACGCCATCAAGGCGCGGCTGGGCGTCAGCAAGAATGCCTTCAAGCAGGCCATCGGCCGCCTCTACAAGCAGCGCCGGATCGTCATCGAAGAAGATGGCATCCGGCTGATCGAAGAATGATCGGCGGTCACATCCGATAGGCGCGATACCAGCCGAGCCCGGCTTCCGTTTCGCCGCGGGGCTTGTATTCGCAGCCCAGCCAGCCGTCGTAGCCGGCCTGGTCGAGCTGGGCGAATAGCCACGGATAATTGACCTCGCCGGCATCCGGTTCGTGCCGTTCGGGCACGCCAGCGATCTGGATGTGGCCCACGCCATCGCGGTAGCGCTCGTAGGTCTTCCAGATATCTCCATCCATGATCTGGGTATGGTAGAAGTCCATCTGCACCTTGACGTTGGGCTCATTCAGCTCGGCGAGGATCGCATGTCCTTCGGCCTGATGATTGAGAAAGTAGCCCGGCATGTCGCGAGTATTGATCGGTTCGATCAGCAGCGTCAGATCGTGCTCGGCGAGCTTTCGCGCGGCGAAGCGCAGATTCTCCAGATAAATCTGGTAGTTACTGGACAATGTTTCACGGGAAACATTGTCCGGAGCAGTCCCGGATGTCGACTCTTCTACCAGCCCGGCCATGACGTGCAGACGCGGGCAGTTCAACGCCTTGGCGTAGCGAATGGCGGTATCGACGCTGTCCCGGAACTCCGCTTCACGGCCGGGGAGGGCGGCCAGGCCGCGCTCGCCGGCAGCCCAGTCGCCGGGTGGCAGGTTGAACAGCACCTGTTCGAGCCCGTGGCGCTTCAGTTCGGCGGCGATCGCTTCGGGTTCGAAGTCATACGGGAACAGGAACTCGACCCCGGTGAAGCCATTCGCGGCGGCTCTGGCAAAGCGCTCCATGAACGGGACTTCGTTGAACATCATGCTGATATTGGCGGCGAAACGCGGCATGGCCTGATTCCTCGGTGATCCGGTTGACGGGTGTGGACAGACGAATGCGCGCTTACCACTGGGCGCCGAAGGCGTCGCGCAGCTCGTCGATTTCCTTCTCGTTCAGCGTGCGCACGTCGTGGTGGCGCAGCAGCAGATAGAGCTTGGCGGTCTCCTCCAGCTCTTCGATGGCGTTGCGCGCGGCTTCCAGCGTCTTGCCCGCTACCACCGGGCCGTGATTGGCGAGCAGCACGGCGGCATGGTCGGCAGCGTAGTGGCGCACCGCCTCGCCCAGCGCCGCATCGCCGGGCCGATAGTAGGGCACCAGCGGTAGACGGCCGACCCGCATCACGAAGTAGGGCGTGATCGGCGGCAGGCAGGAGTGTTCATCGAGCCCGTTGAGACACGACACCGCCGCCGAGTGCGTCGCGTGGAGATGGATAATGCCGCCGGTATCCGGGCGCTGCTCATAGAAGGCCCGGTGCAGGAACGACTCCTTGGTCGGCGGCTTGCCGGCGAGCAGGTTGCCGTCCCAGTCGAGCTTGGAAATTTCCGCCGGGTCCAGGGCGCCGAGGCTGGCGTTGGTCGGCGTCATCAGCCAGCCATCGTCGAGCTTGGCGCTGATATTGCCGGAGGTGCCCGGCGCCATGCCCAGATTGCGGAAGGAACGGCCGATCTCGGCGATCTCTTCGCGCAGGCGGCTTTCGGTCGAGGAGGTCGAAGTATGGATCGCGGTCATGGCATCAGTTTCCAGGCTTTGGTCATGAAATCGGTGGCGCCGAAGTTGCCGGACTTGAGCGCCAGCGCCAGCGGTGCTTCGGTCCCCAGGGTGGTCGTCCACGGCACGCCGGGATCGATGCTTTCGCCGATCCGCAGCCCCTGAACGCCGAGCGCGCTGACCACGGCGCCGGACGTCTCGCCACCGGCGACCAGCAGACGGCGCACGCCGAGGCGGCTGACCAGCTCGCTGGCGATGTCGGCCAGCGCCCGCTCGACCAGTTCGCCGGCTTCCTGCACGCCGAGCCGCTGTTGGGCCTGACGCACCTCCTCCGGCGCGGCGCTGGCATAGATCAGCACCGGGCCGCCGTCGTCGTCGGCGTGTGCCTGGAAATGGGCTTCGGCACAGGCGAGTGCCGCGTCGACGACACTTGCGTAGTCATCGTGCAGCGCCTGGGCATCGAGGTGAAAACTCGGCATGTGCTGCTTGGCATGGTCGATCTGGGCCAGCGTGGCCCGCGAGCAACTGCCGCTCAATACCGCCTCGCGACCGGCGATCGGCTCGAGGCGGGCGGCGTCCTGCCGGTGATTGAGACGATCGGCGACATTGGCCGGCAACCCCAGCGCCAGGCCGGAACCCGCCGTCACCAGCGGCAGGTCACGGCAGGCGCAGGCCAGCACGAACAGGTCCTCGTTATCGATGGCGTCGCAGATTGCGATACCGATGCCGTCGGCTTTCAACGCCTCGATGCGCGCGGTCACGGCAGCGTCGCCCTGGCGCAGCGTGGCGTAGTCGATCAGCCCGATTTCCCGCGTTGTCTGCGCGCCGAGCACGCGGACCAGATTGGCATCGGTCATCGGTGTCAGTGGGTGATCCTGCATGCCGCTCTCGTTGAGCAGAACGCCGTTGGCGAACAGGTAGCCATTGAACACGCTGCGGCGGTTGGCCGGCAGCGCCGGGCAGGCGACGGTGAAGTCGGTGCCCAGGGCGTCCATCAACGCCTCGGTGACCGGGCCGATATTGCCGGCCGGTGTCGAATCGAAGGTGGAGCAATATTTGAAATAGAACTGCTCGCAGCCCTGTTCCCGCAGCCAGTCGAGCGCCTGGATCGACTGTTTGGCGGCTTCGCTGGCGGGGATGGTGCGCGATTTCAGCGCCACCACCACGGCATCCACGCCCGCTTCCAGCGGTGCGTCAGGGATCCCGATGGTCTGCAGCGTGCGCATGCCGGCGCTGACCAGCTGGCTGGCGAGATCGGTGGCACCGGTGAAGTCGTCGGCGATGCAGCCGAGGATCGGTCCTGAAGTGGAATTCGCCATTGCTCAAGCGCCTCCGTGGTCGTTGGGGCCGCCGTCGAGATCGGGACCCGCGCCGTTGCCGAAACCGGCATCGTTGGCGGCCGTGCCGGGGAGCGTGAGTCCAGGGTAGACCTTGATCACCGCCGAGTCGTCCTCGCGGCCCAGCCCCTGGGCGGAGGCCAGGGTGAACTGGTTCAGCGCCTGCGCGGTCAGCGGTAGCGGAAACTTGTCGCGGTGGGCGGTGTCGTGGACGATGCCGAGATCCTTGACGAAGATGTCCACTGCCGAATGCGGGGTGTAGTCACCGGCCAGGATGTGGGGCACGCGGTTCTCGAACATCCACGAGTTGCCGGCGCTCTGGGTGATCACGTCATACAGGGTCTGCGGATCGCAGCCGCCGCGAATGCCGTAGGCCATCGCCTCGGCGGCGGCGGCGATATGCACCCCTGCCAGCAGCTGGTTGACGAGCTTGACCTGCGAACCTTGCCCCAGCCCGTCTCCCAGGCGAAAGACCTTGGCGGCGAGGGCGGCGAGCACGTCGCCGGCGCGCTCGAACAGCGCCGCCGGGCCGGAGGCCATGATCGTCAGCTGGCCCGCGGCCGCCTTGACGGAGCCGCCCGAGATCGGGGCATCGAGCAGATGAATGTCGTGGGCGGCAAGATCCGCCCCCAGCGCCTGCACGGCATCCGGCGCGCAGGTCGCACAGGAGATCACCACGCTGCCCGGCTTCAGTCCCGGTAGCAGGCCGTTATCGCCGAACAGCACCGCGCGGGTCTGTTCGGCGTTGACCACCACGGTCAGCACGATCTCGACCTCGGCAGCCATCTCCGCCGCCGTTGCCACGGCATGGCCGCCGGCACCGGCAAAGCTCGCTCGTGCTTCCTCGCGCAGATCGCAGCCCCAGGTCTCGAAGCCGGCGCGCACCAGCGATGTGGCCATGCCCATCCCCATCGAGCCCAGCCCGATGACCCCGACGCGGGGTCGTTGTGTCGTACTCATCGTGAGTCGTCTCCTGTCTGTTCCGTCGATGCCGAAGGCGATCCGGCCTGCGCTTCCTCCTGTTCGAGCATGCTCTTGAGCAGATCGGTGGGTGCCTGACGCAGGCGCATTTCGGCGTGTTCCAGATGAATGGCGGCGGCGCGGGCGGCGGCATCGGCATCGCCTGCGGCAATGGCATCGAGCATGGCCTGATGCTCCGCGACCACCTGCTGCATGAAGGTCTCGCGCAGCGATTCGTTGGTCCGCGTCACGCGGATCGCCTGATGCAGAAAGCGGTTGTAGAAGTCGAGCACGGCGGTGAAGTGGGTGTTGTTGGCCGCTTCGGCGATGGCGCGATGAAAGGCGAGATCCTGATCGACGCCGGACAGCCCCGCCTCGACCGCTTCATCGATATCCACCATGGCGTTGCGAATCCGCCGTAGCTGGGACGGCGTGTGCCGTTCGGCGGCGAGCCGTGCCGCTTCCACCTCCAGCGGCCGGCGCAGCTCCAGCACCTCGACCACCGACTGCAGGCCGGGATCGGGAATCGCCAGCCGTAGCGATACCGTCGGTGCTTCGGCGACGAAACTGCCGCTGCCCCGCCGCGAAGTCACCAGGCCGCCGTTGCGCAGCATCGAGATCGCCTCGCGCACCACCGAGCGGCTGATGCCGAAGCGCTCGCCCAGCTCCGCCTCGGTGGGCAGGCGCGCCCCGCGACCCCATTCGCCGGCCTGTATCGCGTCGCTCAAGCGCTGGGCGACCTGTTCGGAAAGCTGCGGGCCGCGCGACGGCTGCCTCGTGTCTTCTTTCAATGCGGTATTCCTCATGCATTCGTCGTAGTCGCGATGTCGTCGATGCTGCCATGACGGCGTGTGACGGCGTTCTCCGACCAATGGCGATATTGCTCGTTGGCTGAATTTGTCAGACAAGATGTTAAATCGCAAACGTCAGCGCAATTCGCCTTTCGTCAATCCAGTGCCATTCGAACCAGCGCTGTTCGATCCAGCGCCATTCGAACCAGTGCTGTTCGATCCAGTGCCATGCGATGGACGAAGGCGAGGTTAGAGGAGAGAAATGCCATGCATGTGATCGTGACCGGAGGCGCCGGTTTTCTCGGCGCGAGACTGATCCAGCGGTTGCTGTCGGATGAAACCGTGATCGAAGGCCAGGCCGTCACGCGGGTGACGTCGATCGATCTGGCACCGTGTCCGGTGGTCGACGACCGTGTCGAATCGCTCACTGGCGATATCGCTGATGCCGATTTCATAGAGTCTGGGCTGATCCAGCAGGCGCTGGGCGAAGATACCGGTGCCGTCTGCCATCTGGCGGCGGTGGTCAGCTCGCAGGCCGAGGCCGATTTCGATCTGGGCATGCGGGTCAATCTGGATGCCACGCGAACGCTGCTGGAGGCGTGCCGGGCACATTCGAAGCGACTGCGATTCCTGTTCGCCAGCTCGCTGGCGGTGTTCGGGCCGGGGCTCTCTCAAAGTCGATCGCAGCCGGTGCCTGAGGCGATCGGGCCGCAGCCGCGTTCTTCCTACGGCGCACAGAAGGCGATGGGGGAGCTACTGGTCAACGACTACAGCCGGCGCGGCTTTGTCGATGGCCGTGTCTGTCGCCTGCCGACCATCGTGGTGCGGCCGGGCAAACCCAATCAGGCGGCCTCGTCGTTCGCCAGCTCGATCATTCGCGAGCCGATCTCCGGCATCGAGGCGGTCTGCCCGGTGGCGGGGGAGCTGCCGCTGTGGCTCTCCTCGCCACGGGCGGTCGTCGCCAACCTGGTTCATGCGCTGGCGCTGTCCGGCGAGCCGCTGGGGGACTGGCGCACGCTCAATCTGCCCGGCATCACGGTCACGGTGAACGAGATGCTCGATGCGCTGGAGCGTGTGGCCGGCCCGTCGGCCCGCCAACTGGTGCGATTCGAACCCGATGCCGCCATCGATGCCATCGTCGCCAGCTGGCCGGGCGGGCTGGATGCCGCGCGGCCGCTGGCGTTGGGATTCCAGGCCGATGCCGATTTCGACGCCATCATTCACGCCTACCGGGAGGATGAACTCACGAGCTGACGTCTACCACTGCTTTTACGACCCGAAAGGCGCGGGAAACGCGCCGGACGGTCCGATCCTTGAACAACGACAGGCAACAACATTCACAAAGCCCGCAAGGAGTTCACGCCATGACAGAATCTGTCGCTGGACCTCAGGTCATCATCGGCCTGGGTATCGCTATCTTCGTGATGATCGCGCTGGTGCTGAAAACCCGCGTTCACGCGCTGCTTGCCCTGGTCATTGCCGCGTCGATCGCCGGCCTGATCGGCGGCATGCCACCCAATGCGGTGATCGGTGCCATTACCACCGGTTTCGGCACGACGCTCTCCACCATCGGTCTGGTCATCGGCTTCGGCGTGATGATGGGGCGGATTCTGGAAGTCTCCGGCGCCGGCCAGCGCATGGCCTACTCGATCCTCAAGCTGCTGGGCAAGGAGCGTGAGGACTGGGCCATGGCGCTGACCGGATATATCGTCTCGATCCCGATCTTCTGCGATTCGGCCTACGTCATCCTCAATCCGCTGGTGCGGGCGCTGGCACGCAATAGCGGGCGCTCGATCCTGACGCTGGGCATCGCGCTCGCCTCCGGGCTGGCGGTCACCCACAGCGCGGTGCCGCCGACGCCGGGCCCGCTGGGCGTAGCGGGGATCTTCGGTGTCGATATCGGCCTGATGATCGCCTGGGGCCTGGTCTTCACCGCGCCGGCGCTGATCGTGATGGTGCTCTACGCCCGCTTCATGGGGCCGCGCATCGAGGCGATGATCGAACGCGACGTGCCGGGATCGCTGAAGCGCGACGACGACGAGGACCCGATGCGCGAGCAGTTGGCCGAGAGCGAACTGCCCTCGCTGCGGATGTCGGTCATGCCGATCGCCTTGCCGATCTTGCTGATCTTCTTCAATACGCTGGTCACCGCGGTGGTGGGCGACAGCGACTCGCCGGGGCTCTTCGTGCAGATCGTCCAGTTCGTCGGCCATCCGGTGATTGCGGTCGGCATCGGCGTGCTGGTGGCGGTCTATGGCCTGGTGCCGAAGATGCCGAAGGATCAGGTGCTGGCGCACCTGGAAAAAGGCGTCGAAAGCGCCGGTATCATTCTGCTGGTCACCGGTGCCGGGGGTGCGCTGGGTGCCGTGCTGAGGGCCAGCGGTGCGGGCGACTACATCGGCGAAAGCATTGCCGGGCTGGCGCTGCCGGCGGTGCTGATCCCGTTCCTCATCGCCACGCTGGTGCGCTTCGTGCAGGGCAGCGGCACGGTGTCGATGATCACCGGCGCCTCGATCTCAGCGCCGATCCTGGCCTCGATGCCGGACGTCAACATGGTGCTGGCGGCTCAGGCGGCGTGTCTCGGCGGGCTCTTCTTCAGCTACTTCAACGACAGCTACTTCTGGGTGGTCAACCGGCTGCTGGGGGTCAAGACCGCCAAGCATCAGCTGCTGGTGCTGTCGGTGCCGACCACGCTGGGCTGGGCCACCGGCCTGGTCGCGCTGCTGATCGCCAATGCGGTCGTGGGTTGAGAGACGACGATAGATTGAGAGTCACACGGCGAATCGAGATCAGAACGCCAACGACAAGGAGTCCAGACATGAAAATCACCCGAGTCCGCGCCCGCGTGTTCGAGTGGAAAGGCGAGACGGTGCCGCCCAAGGCGCATTTCTGTACCAACGCCATGGATGCGCTGTGGGATCGCGGCGATGCCATGCAGAGCTTCCGCTTCCACGGCTGGACGGTGATCGAGATCGAGACCGACAGCGGTCTCGTCGGTCTCGGCAACGTGGCGCTGGCACCTAGGGTCGCCAAGACCATCGTCGACCAGCACCTGGCGGCACTGGTCGTGGGCCAGGATCCGTTCGACTACGAGTACCTGTGGCAGCGCATGTATCGCGCCACGCTGGCCTGGGGGCGGCGCGGCATCGGCATGGCGGCGATCTCCGGGGTCGATATCGCGATCTGGGATCTGATGGGCAAGGCGCTTGGCAAGCCGGTGTTCAAGCTCCTCGGCGGGCGCACCAAGGAACGCATTCCCTGCTACGCCTCCAAGCTCTATCACGACGATCTCGACGTTATGCAGGCGGAGGCACAGCGCTATCTCGATCAGGGTTTCCAGGCGATGAAGATGCGCTTCGGCTATGGACCCAAGGACGGGCCGAAAGGCATGCGCGAGAATGTGAAGAGCGTGGCCGCGGTGCGCGAGGTGATCGGCGAGGACATCGACCTGATGGCCGACTGCTACATGGGCTGGAACCTCGACTACGCCCGCCGGATGCTGCCCAGGCTGGCGCCGTTCGAGCTGCGCTGGCTGGAGGAGCCGGTGATCGCCGACGATATCGACGGCTACGCCGAGCTCAATCGCATCGCGCCGATGCCGATCTCCGGTGGGGAGCACGAGTTCACCGTCCACGGCTTTCGCCAGTTGCTGGAGAAACGTGCGGTCTCGGTGATCCAGTACGACACCAACCGCGTCGGCGGCATCACTGTGGCGCGCAAGATCAACGCCATGGCCGAAGCGTTCGAGGTGCCGGTGATTCCGCACGCGGGGCAGATGCACAACTACCATCTAACGATGTCGTCACTGGCGTCGCCGATGTCGGAGTTCTTCCCGGTGCATGACGTCGAGATCGGCAACGAACTCTTCTACTACCTGTTCGAAGGCGACCCGGAACCGATCGACGGCCATCTCGATCTCGCCGACGACGTGCCGGGGCTGGGACTCTCGCTCAATGAGCGCCACCTGGATGGATTCCACATCGTCGAGTGAGCGCCTTCGGCGGCGCGAGTCTCTTCGCGCCGCCTGAATTTCATCCTATCCGCTTGGATCGCTTCACCACATGCGCTTGAGCAGGTCGTCTCGGCGGACGAACTGGTGCCACAACACCGCGGCGATATGCAGCCCGATCACGTAGTAGAACGCCGTTCCCAGCGTCTTGTGGATCGACTCCAGCGAGTGGCCGAGATGCGGCGTCACGCCGAACGGCGACGGCACCGCCAGCGACGTACCGGGAACCGGAATCGTGCCATTGCTCAGCCAGACCGTCATGATGCCCAGCAGCGGCTGCGCGAACAGAAACGCGTAGAGCGCCCAGTGGGTAATGCGTGACGCCAGCTCGAGCCGGGGATGAAGTGGCGGCGACACCGGGGGTGGCGGCTGTCGCAGGCGTTCGATCAAGCGGGGAATCGCCAGCAGCAGCACGACGATACCGGTCCAGAAATGGCTCTGCAGCAGAAAGGCCGGTATGCCGGTGCTTCGCGGAAAGATATCCGTCGACAGGATGAGCGCGTAAGCCAGGGCGATCAGTGCGGCAAGGGTCCAGTGAAAGTGGCGGGCCTTGGCCGAATAACGGTTGGGCAACGAGTGGTTCACGTTGGGTGATCCTTGAGTGAACGAGTCAGCCCCATCCTAGGCAGCATCGGCTTAGGATTGACTTAAGCCAGGCTCGCCATCGTGACGCGTTGGCCGCGTCACGATGGTAAGGGTCGCAATGGCAAGGGTCACGATGGTAAGAAAGAGGCTGTCTCGTCGCCGGGCGTCGCGAGTCCGGAAACCCAGGATGACTCAGGGCGTCTTGGCTTGCAGCCGATCGGCCAGCCAGGCCCGGGTACCGGGGTGCCCGCTGCGTTCGGCGCGTTCGGCAAGATCCAGCGCGAGTTCGACATCGCCGGCCTTGAGCGCGGCATCGATCATTCGGCGGTAATCGAAGTCCGCTGTGGTGGGCTCCGGAGCGGGTGCCGGGGTGGCGGCTTGCGGGCGAGGGCCGGCAGCCTCGGGTATCGGGACTGGCGTATCGCCAATCATTGAGGTCATGCCGGTGCTACCGGTCAGCGAGACGATTTCGAGCGTCACTTCGCCGGTGGCGGTATGCACGGCGCGCGGATCGGGGCCGGCGGGTTCGGAGAGCCCTCTTACCCGGGCATACGCTTTTTCTTCGGACTCGTAGGTGGTCGAAGCCTGACGATCCGCTTCGCTCGAGTAGATGACAAGATATTGGGCGTTCGGGCCGGGCGTCACGCTGAACTGACCGTCGAGCCGGGCAGTGGAAAAGCCACGACGGGCTGTGATAGGAGGGAACTTCCTAGTGTTGAAATCGTATTTTCGAAAGGTGACGTTGCGGCATAGTGCATCGCGCCAGTTCGGAGTGAGAAGTTTCATGCCGTATGGCGTTGAACGGTTCTTTGACGAGACATATCGACATCGGGGCGATGCATCGAGAGAGTGTATTGCGGCATGTCGCATCAGCAAAAAGACACATCATCGCCAGAGACAACCTCTCCGGTCCCCATCGGGTTAGCCTAGGATGAGAGGAGAGAAAGACGACAAGCACCAGGCTGCACTGGGTCTGCAAGCGTAGGAGGCGTCATGAAATGGGAGCCGGGGCAGGGGTCAGGGATGTCCATACCCAAGGAGCGTCACTACTCGGATCGTGTGGGCTGGCTGCGAGCGGCGGTGCTGGGCGCCAACGACGGCATCGTTTCCACCGCCAGCCTGGTCATCGGCATGGCGACGGCGGGCGCGACGCTGGCTGGCGTGCTGACCGCCGGGGCGGCCGGGGCGGTAGCCGGAGCGATGTCGATGGCCGCGGGCGAGTACGTCTCGGTCAGCTCGCAGAAGGATACCGAACGCGCCGACCTGGCGCGCGAACGTCGCGAGCTGGCTGCCAACTATGAGTTTGAAACCCGTGAACTGGCGGATATCTACGAAGCGCGGGGCCTCTCCTCTGCGCTTGCGCAGGAGGTCGCAGAAAAGCTGATGCACCACGACGCGCTGGCGGCCCATGCGCGTGATGAACTCGGTTTCAGCCATGTCAACGAAGCGCGGCCTCTACAAGCGGCGGTGGCCTCGGCGCTGACCTTTCTCGCCGGTGCCGCGCTGCCGATCGTCGCCTCGCTGCTGGCGCCTCGCCAGGGGATCGCGCTGGTCGTCGCCATCGGTTCGCTACTGGCACTGGGCCTGCTGGGGATCCTGTCTGCCAAAGTGGGCGGTTCACGCGTGCGGGTCGCTGTCGTCCGAGTGGTCGTGTGGGGTGTGCTGGCCATGGCCGCCACGGCCGGGGTCGGTTGGGTGTTCGGTGTTGTCGGCACCTGATCGGCTTCGCGTTCGGCCCGTTCCGATCGCGCTCGGCTTGTCGAGAGAACAGCGCTCGACTAGGTTTTGTCTGAAAAGTCGTCGAGCGAAGGTCAGACAAGGCAAAAATCGGTGAAAACGGACCGGGCTGGCGTACCAGTTTACGCGGTGTAAATGAGTACTTTGAGCCGATTTTTAACGCCGTATGGCCGAGCGCAGGCAGTTTTCAGACAAAGCCTAAGACCGATAGCGTCGCGTAGCAAAGCTACGCTCATGGGCAATCGCTCTTGCGTTCGCTTTGCATCGCGGATGACTCGATTCAGTCAGTGTATCCAACCCGAAGCCAAGGAGCGGCCCAGATGGTCAAGAAGACCGAAATCCATGCGCAACAGCAGTCACTACCCGGAAAGGAAGGCTTGATGCAGCCGCCGGCGGAGTTCATCCGCCCGGGCTATCGCGGCAGCGGCAAGCTGGAGGGCAAGATCGCCCTGGTGACCGGCGCCGACAGCGGTATCGGCCGTTCCGCGGCGATCCACTTCGCTCGCGAGGGCGCCGACGTCGCGATCATGTATCTCAGCGAGGACGAGGACGCCAGAGAGACGCAGCGTCTGATCGAGGCGGAAGGACGGCGTTGCCTGTCGATTGCCGGTGACATTCGCGATGCCGCGTTCTGCCGCTCGGCGCTCCAGCAGGCCGTCGACACCTTCGGCGGGCTCAACATTCTGGTCAACAACGCCGGCACCCAGCAGGTGTGCACCGATCTTACCGAGCTCGACGATGACCAGTGGGAACAGACCTTCGCCACCAACATTCACGGCATGTTCTATTTGACCAAGGCGGCATTGCCGTACCTGGGAGAAGATGATTCGATCATCAACACCGCTTCGGTCAATGCGTATATCGGGCCCGATTTCCTGGTCGACTACACCGCCACCAAGGGCGCGATCATCAGCTTCACCCGTTCGCTCTCCAATCAGGTGGTAGCGCGCGGTATCCGGGTCAATGCGGTCGCGCCCGGCCCGGTGTGGACACCGCTGCAACCCGCCACCCTGGGTGCCCATGATCCGCAGATGCTGGAAGATTTCGGTTCCGACACGCCGATGGGGCGGGCCGCGCAGCCGTCCGAGCTGGGGCCGTGCTATGTCTTTCTGGCATCGCTGGACGCGTCCTTCATCAGCGGCCAGACGCTACACCCCAACGGCGGCATGATCGTCAACGGTTGAGCGGTCACCAAAAGATCGAAAGTCATGGAGCCCTGCTCGGGAATCGCCCAGGGTCTTCGAGCACCAACAGCAATTCTCGGGCAAAAGGAGGCCCCGAACATGCCAGGTACGACTCACAATCTGCCGCCACGTCAGGACAGCTGGCTGGATCGGCCGGCACATCATCACTGGCTGGAGAGCGAAGGCCAGCGCCTGCTGGCGTTCTATCGCGCCTCGCGCCATGCCGAGTGCGGTTTTGCGGCGCTGGACGAAGACGGCCGACTGCCGGCGGATGCCAACCCCGACACCATGATCACTGCCCGCATGACGCACTGTTTCGCGCTGGCCGCTATGCGTGGCGAGCCCGGCATGGCACCGCTGGTGGCACACGGCGTCGCGGCATTGAGAGGCGAGCTTCACGACGATGAGCACGGCGGCTGGTATGGCGAACGGCCCAAGGCGGGCGAAACGCAGACCAAGCAGGCCTACATTCACGCCTTCGTCGCGCTGGCGGCGGCCAGCGCTTGGCAAGCCGGCAACGAAGACGCCAAGCCGCTGCTGGACGATATCATCGACGTGATCGAGACCCGGTTCTGGTCCGAAGACGAAGGGCGCATGCGTGAGGGGTTTTCCCGCGACTGGCGCGAAGACGAGGCGTATCGCGGCGGCAACAGCAACATGCACTCGACCGAGGCCTTCCTGCAACTCGCCGACGTTCTCGACGAGCCGAAGTGGCGGGCGCGGGCGCTCTCCATCGTCGACAGGATCATTCACGCCCACGCCAGGCCCAACGACTATCGTGTCGTCGAGCACTTCGACAGCGAGTGGAACGAATGGCGCGACTACAACCAGGAAACACCCAAGGATCAGTTCCGACCTTACGGCGCTACGCCTGGTCACGCCTTCGAATGGGCGCGGCTGATGCTGCATCTCGAAGGCGGGCTGCTGCGCCATGGCGAAGCGGCGCCGGGCTGGCTGCTGGAGGATGCGCAGGGGCTGTTCCATAGCGCGACCGAGCTGGCGTGGAACGTCGATGGCGAGCCAGGGCTCATTTACACTCACGACTGGAAAAACCAGCCGGTGGTTCACGAGCGCATGCACTGGACGCTGGCCGAAGCCGCCGCCACGGCCGCGGCGCTGCTCAAGCGTACCGGCGACGCAACCTACGAAACCTGGTATCGCCGTTTCTGGGATTACATCGATCGTTTTCTGATCGATCGCGAACGGGGCAGCTGGTGGCAGGAACTCGACCGCCACAACAACCCATCCAGCGAAATCTGGAGCGGCAAGGCGGATCTCTATCATGCCTATCAGGCAACGCTGCTGCCCAGATTGCCGCTGTCTCCCACCATGGCCAGAGCCATCGCCGACGGAGCGTTGTAACACGGAGCGTTGTAACCGCTGGGGATATTCGAATCTCCACTCTTGGAAACGCCTCGATTCATGATCGGGGCGTTTGTCATTCGGACAGACGCCATACCTCGAAAGCGGCATGGGCTTCGTCGCTGAAGTCTGGCTAGCTATGACTTCCGATACTGACTTCCGACACATGGCCGTGAGGAGAACGACAATGGAATGGCTTGGGAATTATCGGCAGATGAGGCTGGGGTGGACCACGTTACTGCTGACAGCGCTGCTGCTGGGCGGCTGCGGCACGCAGGGCATCGAGCGGGAACCGGTGCAAGAGGCGCCTGCCAAGACCGCCAGGCAGTCCCCGGATCGTACCTGGGGGCCGGTAATGAAGGCCGTCGCCATGGCGCAGCTCTATCCGGATGGGAAGTCGGTGGTCGATCTGGTTCCCAAGCGCGACCCCGCGGCTATCGTGGCCGACTTCGAACGGCTGCAGCAGCAGGAAGGGGAAATCGACAAGGCCCGGTTGCAAGCCTTCGTCGATGCCAACTTCGATCCGCGTCCGGAGAACGAAACGCGCCTTAGCGAGGCGGCCGATACCTCGATCGAGACCCACGTCGTCAACCTGTGGCCTTACTTGACCCGGGACCCAGCGGATACCGACGAAGGCCCCTGGAGCAGTCTGGTCTCGCTGCCCGAGCCCTACGTGGTACCGGGCGGGCGCTTCAATGAGATGTTCTATTGGGACAGCTACTTCACCATGTTGGGCCTGGCGCGCAGCGACCGCTTCGACCTGGTGCGCGACATGGTCGACAACTTCGCCTGGCTGATCGACACCTACGGGTTCGTGCCCAACGGTACGCGGACCTATTTTCTGACGCGTAGTCAGCCGCCGTTCTTCGCTCCGATGGTAGCGCTGCTGGCGGAGCATGACGGAGAAGCCGTCTATCGCCGCTATCTGCCCGAATTGATGCGGGAACACGACTATTGGATGCGCGGCGCCGATGAAATCGGCCCCGGCGAGGTACGTGAGCACGTGGTTCGACTGGCCGACGGCACCTTGCTCAATCGCTATCACGGAAGCGAGAACTGGCCCCGGCCGGAAGCCTACGCCGCCGAACGCGAGCTGGCCGCGCGTAGCGACCGGCCGGCTCCCGAACTGTACGGCCATCTACGAGCCGCTGCCGAAAGTGGCTGGGACTTCAGCTCGCGCTGGATGGCCGATGGCCAGCACCAGACCACCATCGAGACCCGCGATATCCTGCCAGTGGATCTCAATGCGCTGCTGTACCAGCTCGAACGCACCCTGGCGCATGCATGGCGGGTCCAGGGCGATGACTCCCAGGCGGCACGCTTCGAGGCGCTGGCCGAACAACGTCGAAGCGCGATCAACCGGGTCTTCTGGCAACCTGACGGGGGCTACTACACCGATTACGACTGGCGGCAGGGGCATCTGACCGATGCCATTTCAGCGGCCATGGTCTATCCGCTGGCGTTTGGCGTCGCCGATCCGGCCAAGGCCGATGCCACGGCCGAGACGGTGCGGCGCGAGCTGCTGCGCGCCGGGGGCATGGTCACCACCACGCATAACACCGGCGAACAGTGGGATGCGCCCAATGGCTGGGCGCCGCTGCAGTGGCTGGCGGTTTCCGGTCTCGACCGCTACGGACACGACGACCTGGCCGAAACCATCGCCCGGCGCTGGATCGAAACCAATCGCGCGGTCTACCAACAGACCGGCAAGCTGGTCGAAAAATACGACGTGGTCGACCCCGCCGTGGGCGGCGGCGGTGAATATGATGTCGTCGACGGGTTCGGCTGGACCAACGGCGTCCTGCTGGATCTGATGCACCGCTATCCGTCGCAAGCCAGCCAGTAGCCAAGTCTCGCCATTGAAGACGGCCGGGCCACAAGGTCCGGCCGTTTTGTGTGTCAGCACGCTCGGCAGCGTCGCTGTAACTGGAAATCCGAAGGCGACGTATACGGCAAAGCTACAAGCACTCCCCCGAGCGATCTCGACCGCTCGAGGACGTTAAAACGCTATCGTTGGCGTTACCAGTGGTAGCTGACTTTCGCCCGGATCTCGCGGCCAGGATTGTAATAGTTGGCCGTGCCGGAGCCGACGACGTGCTGCTCGTCGAAGATATTGCTGACGTTGAGCGTGAAGTCGGTGTTCTGGACGATCCGATAGTCGAAGGCGGCGTCGAACAGCGTCGCCGAATCGCTCTTCGACGTGTTGGCGGCGTCGAAGTAGTAGCCATCGGTATAGCGGGCGCCCAGACCGACGCTCATCTTCTCGCCCGGCAGCGTGTAGTAACCCCAGAGCATGGCGGTGTGTTTCGGAGCGATGGCGAAATCGTTGCCCTTGATCGAGGTGCCATCACGCAGCGTGCCCTCTTCGACCTCCGTATCCAGATAGGAGTAACCGCCGACGATGCTCAGATTATCGGTCAGCTCGGCTTTGGCCTCGAGATCGAGACCGCGCGCCCGGGACGTTCCGATGGTTTGCTGGTCGATGGCGCCATTGTCCTGCACTACGGCGATGGTCACGTCGTCTCTTTCCAGGTTGTAGATCGCCGCAGAAAACTGGGCGTTCATCCCGTCGGGCGAGTATTTCAGGCCGATCTCCTGCTGTTTGCCGCGCTCCGGTGTGACGCCAATGGTGGGCGGTGCGACCGACTCTACGTAGCTGACGTAAGTGGAGAGTTCGTCGTTGACGATATAGGTCAGTGCGCCACGCACGGTGGTCTCCGAGAAATCGTCGCTGTCGTCGAAAGCGGCGCCGTAGGATTCCCCCTCGCTCGAGAGATCCATCGAGTCGTTGCGTACGCCGGCGCTGACCACGAAGCGATCATAGAAAGAGAGATTCTGCGTCAGGAAGACCGAACGAGTCTGGTAATCCTGGTTTTCGTACCGGTAGGGCGTCAGGTCTTCGGGACCGCCACTATAAACCGGGTTGGTGATATCGATGGGTTCCGCATTCCCGTAGATCGACTGGCTATCAGTCGAGGCGTCGCGGTACTCAATACCACCGAGGGTGCTGCTGTCGATCTCGCCGAAGCTGGCATCGTACTGCAGGATGGTATTGCCGATGAACTCGTGAGCTTCGGTATCGGTACCGAAATAGTCTCGGTTCACCACCGTGCTGGTGCGCGCAGCGACATCGTTAATATAGACGTACTGAAAGTCATCCTTGAGATCGCTATAACGCAGGTTCGTGCTCAGCGTCAGGCCGTTTTCGAAGTCGTGGCGCAGCTGGCCGGTGATGCTAGTGCGATCGACGTCTTGATCGTTGAAGCCGGGCTCGCCGAAGAAGTCGTCGCGGTCATACTCTCGGTCGAGCGGATAGCCGCCGCTATTGGGCGTGTCGTCTCGGTTGAGATAGTCGACGATCAGCGTTGCCGTGGTTTGATCCGTCGGTTCCCACGTCAGGCCGCCCATCAAAAGACCACTGTTATCCTTCGAGTGATCGTACTCTCGGTCGCTGTCCTGAATCTTTCCGGTGAAGCGATAGGCCAGTGTCTGGCCTGAGTCCAGGACATCGCCGACATCGATGCCGGCTTCCTTGTGATCGAACGATCCGTAGGAGAGAAAGCCGTTGCCGAAGCGCTCGAATCGTGGTCGCTTGCTGACGAAGTTGACCGATCCGCCCGGGTCGGCGGGGCCGAACAGCGTCGAGTTCGAGCCGCGCAGCACCTCGATGCGCTCGTAGGCGTATGGATCTTCACGCACGCCACGCATGGAGCCCAGCGTCATCCCGTCGCGATAGGTCGTGGCCTGAAAGCCGCGAATCTGGAAATAGTCGTTGCGGTCATCGGTACCGTAATAGTCAGTGATGACCCCGGGGGTGTATTGCAGAACCTCCTCGGTAGTCTGGGCGTCGCGCTGCTCGATCTCTTTCTGGGTAATCACCGAGACGGAAGCGGGCGTGTCCTGAATGCTGGTAGCGACCTTCCCGCCTACCCAAAGCTCCCGCGCTACGACGGTATCGGCGTCGTCGTCAGGCGCTGCCTGAGCGTTGACGATAACGGGAGATAGGCGGTACGCCCCATCGTCGCTCCCTGTCTGCTGCGCGTTTCCGAGCGCGGGAATGGTGAATAGTGCTGAACCGCAGAGAATCGCCGTGGTGGTGTGATGACACCATGACGGTTTCTCGCGGCTCACGATCGTGCGATTGCGACCGCTCATCGTGGTGTCCCCGAAAGTGAATGATCTCTTCTTATATACCCGCGGTTTTTTTATGGCGGGCTCGAGGATTATCCGGAGGACACACCTATCAGTCAATAATGATAATTCTTCTCAATTTCATTCGCGTTCATGATTGGCTATGCGATGCTGTAGAATCTTGCGCAGCCACTGCCGCGTAAGGCGTCGATCCACTATGTTGCCTCACACCCCGGATCGTCATGCGCTCTCCCGCTCCACCAGCCTCACCCCCAGGTCCAGCCGTTTATCGCTTTCCGGCAGTTCCCCCCTGAGGCGTGACAGCAGCAGTCGGGCGGTGTGCTGGCCGATTTCCCGGCGCGGTGGCTCGACGGTGGTCAGCGGCGGGACGGTGCTGGTGGTGAAGTCCAGGTTGCCGAAGCCGGCGAGGGCGAGCCGGCCGGGGATCTCCCAGCCCTGGCGCTGGCATTCGCACAGTACGCCAAGCGCCACCATGTCGTTGGAGCAGCCGATGGCTTCTATCTCGGGGTGGGCCTGCATCAGTGCCTGGGTCAGATGGCCGGTCTCCTCGGCATGGCTGCGTCCGCTCAGCTCGCGCAGCTCGACGGTGCCGCCGGCAGCTTCGACCGCGTCTCGAAAGCCGTGATAGCGGTCGCGGGCGCGCACGTCACGCTGGAAGTTGGTGCTGACGAAGGCCATTCGGCGCCGGCCCTGGCGCAACATGTGTTCGGCCACCAGGCGGCCACAGGTGTGATGCGAAAAGCCCACGATCATATCCAGCCCCGGCTGGCCGTAATCCCACATTTCGACGATGGGCGTGTCGTTGCTGGCGAGCACCGACAGCGACTTGCGGTTGTGCAGAAAGCCGGTCAGCACCAGGCCGGCGGGGTTCCAGCTCAGAATCGACCGGATCAGTTCCTCTTCCCGGGAGTCGTCGAACTCGGTATTGCCGATCAACAGCTGATAACCGGCGCTACGCAGATGGCGCTCCAGCGTCTCGAGCGTTTCCGAGAAGAACGAGTTGGTGATGGTCGGCACCAGCACGCCGATCACGTTGGAGCGCGACGAGGCCAGCCCGCCAGCCATGGTATTCGGCAGATAGCCCAGCCGGTCGATGGCCGACTGGATCTTCTCGGCGCGCCGGGGGGAGACCTCATCGGGACGACGCAGGTAGAGCGATACCGTGCTCGGCGAAACGTTGGCCAACTGGGCGACTTCGCCCATGGTCACGCGCTGGGAACTGCGTCTGCTTCTTGCCATGGCTTCTGGCCCCTTCCTTCGCGATCACCGGGGTGTATCGGTCCTCGCACCCGGTGTCTCGCTGATAACGTATGAATGTCTTGTGCTTTCGTGTCGATGCCGTTCGCTACGCTTTGTCTGAAAAATGTCTGCGCTCACCCATACGGCGTTAAAAATCGACTCAAAATGCTCATTTACTCCGCGTAAACTGGGACGCCAGCCCGGTCCTTTTTCGCCGATTTTGATTCGCTACGCTCACCCTTCGGGTCAGCCTTCGGCTGTTACTCCCTAAAGTCGTTGCGCCTTGTCTGGCTATCGCTCGCCGACTTTTCAGACAGAGCTAGTGTATCCAGTCCACGCTGAGGTTTCGTCTTTCTCGCCGGCTGCGGTCCGGGTTGAAGCGACGCTCTGCCGTGTCGGCGCGGCTACTTGTCCTTTGGTCTAAGGCTACGACGAATGGACGATTGGCAAAGATTGTCCGGTCAAAATCGTAGCGCTACGATTCTAGTCCATCTCGGCGGGCATCCGTTATTCGCCCAAAGGCTTAGGCGAGAGCAAGAGTTCGAATCAGCTCGGGAAGAGCGCACACAAGTCTGACGACGTCAGCCATGCGTTCTGTTTTCCGCCGTTTTCGCAGCGCTACGAAAAATGGAGCTAACCATGACAACATTGCGTTATTCGCTGGCCGCCCTTGCGCTGATTGGCGCAACCCATTCGGCGATGGCCGCCGATCATCTGGACATCATCGTGCCGTTCTCGGCGGGTGGCGCCACCGACATCGTCGCGCGCAGCTTCGAGCCGATCTTCTCGCAGCGGTTGGGTGTCACCTCGGTGGTACGTAACGTGGCCGGCGCCAGCGCAACAGTCGGTACGGCGGAGGTCGCCAATAGCGAAGGCAATCCCAACATCATCGGCTATGAACCCGCCGGTGCGCTGTCGATCCAGCCCTCGCTGAAGAAGCTGCCCTACGGCCCGGACAGCTTCACCTATATCTGCCGCACCGTTTCCAACCCGATGTTCCTGATGGTCTCGAAGTCTTCCGATATCGAGTCGTTCAAGCAACTGGTCGAGGAGTCGCAGGAATACCCCTTCCTGTATGGCTCTTCCGGCCCCGGCACGTTGCCGCATCTGGCCATGGCGGCATTGACGGTCAACAGCGATCTCAAGGCGGAGCACGTGCCCTACAGCGGTTCCGGCCCGGCGATGAATGCGCTTGCCGGCAACGAGATTCAGATCATGGCCGATACCGAGACCATCCTCGAAAACTACGACCTGCGCCCGTTGGCGGTCTTTGCAGAGAACCGAGTAGAGGGTTATCCCGACGTGCCGACGATGCAGGAACTCGGCCTGGCGGAGATGGACTTCGCCGTCTGGCAGGGCGTCGTCGCGCCCAAGGGAATTTCCGAGGAGCGCACTCAGCAGTATGCCGAGGCGTGCAAGGCGACGGTGGAATCGGACAAGTTCAAGTCATTCGCCGACAAGGCCAAGGCGGATATCGCCTATCTCGGACCGGATGAGTTCAAGGCGTTCGTGCAAAAGCGCTTCGCGGCCAACAAGCAGGTGCTCAAGGACGCTGGCCTGACGCCGTAACCCGTTCTTTCGACCTCTTGTTCTCTCGATTTCTCAGGAGCCGCGGTCCCATGTTCGCATTCTTGATCCATCCTCGAGTATTGACCGCGCTGGCCCTGTTGCTGGCTGGCGCCGGTCTTTCGATCACCGCGTGGCAGGGGCCGGCAAGCGCCATGCTGGTCCCCCGCATCGTGCTGACGATCTGGTGCGTAGTGGCGCTGGCGATCCTGATCGGCGAGTTGATCCGCCGCGTCCCGGTGAAACGCGTGACGCTGACGCCTCTGCCGCTGTTGATGGCGGCGATATTGATCGCGGCGATTGCCACGGCGAGTCTCGGCTTTCTGATCCCGGCGTTGCCGTTGGTGGCGTTGACGCTATGGCTGTTTCGTATCCGGCGGCCATTGCCGCTGCTGCTGGGCACGATCGTGATCGGTGGCGGTTTGTGGTTCCTGTTTCACCACGTGCTGATGATCCGGTTGCCGGCGCTGCTCACGAATGGAGTGATCTGAGATGGATGTGATTCTGGCGGCAATCAACGATGCCTTCACCTGGCAGGCGCTGCTCGCCATCGTGATCGGCACCTGGGCAGGCATCATCATTGGCGGCCTGCCCGGGCTGGGGTCGGTGGTCGGGTTGACGATCTTTCTGCCGTTCACCTTCGGCATGGATGTCATTACCAGCATGGCGCTGCTGATCGGCGTCTACTGCGGCTCGGTCTATGGCGGTTCGATCACCGCGATTCTGATCAATACCCCCGGCACGCCGCAGTCGGCGGCGACCACCTTCGATGGCTATCCGATGACCCAGCAGGGCCGCGTCGACGAAGCGCTGGGCTGGGCCACCTTTGCTTCCTTCTTCGGCGGCGTGCTCTCTTGCGTGCTGCTGATCTTCTGCGCCCCTCAGCTGGCGAAGTTCGCCGTCAATTTCGGCTCGATCGAGGTGTTCGCGCTGGTCTGTCTGGCGATGCTGTGCATCGTCGGGATTTCCCGCGGCAGCCTGCTCAAGGGGCTGGTCTGCGGGATGATGGGCTTCTTCTTCTCGACGGTGGGCAGTGACCCGATCACTGGCGCCGACCGCTTCACCTTCGGCACCTACGCGCTCAGCTCCGGGCTGGATCTGATCCCGGTGGTGGTGGGGGCCTTCGCGCTGTCGGAAGTTTTCGTGCGTTTCTCGGCGCGAGACGAAGAGGCGACGACCATTCCCGAGGCGCGGCTGCGCTTCCCGAACCTGCGCGAGATCGGCCGCCGTCTGATCGAACTGGTGCGGGGTTCGTTCATCGGCAGCTTCGTCGGCGCGCTGCCGGGCACCGGGGCGGCAGCAGCGGCCTTCATCAGCTATGCCGCGGCCCAGAAGCTGTCGCCGCGGCGGGCCAATCTGGGCAAGGGCGAGCCCGACGGCATCATCGCCTCGGAATCTTCCAACAACGCGGTGACCGGCAGCGCCTTCATCCCCACCCTGGCGCTGGGCATTCCCGGCGATGTGGTCACGGCGATGATGATGGGCGCGATGGTGATCCACGGCATTACGCCGGGCGTTCGTCTGATGGTCGACCAGGCGCAGACGGTCTATGCGCTGTTCGTGGTGCTGATCATCGTCAACGTGGCCATGCTGGTTCTCAGCAAACCCTCCATCGGCCTGTTCCGCTACCTGTTCAAGCTGCCGCTGGGCTTCGTGATGGGTGGCATCGTGATGTTCAGCTTCATCGGCGCGGTGTCGGTGCGCGGTAATCCGCTGGATCTGGTGGTCGCGGCGCTGACCGGCATTCTCGCCTACGTGCTGCGACGCGGCGGTTATCCGCTGGCGCCGCTGGTCATTGGCATGGTGCTGGGGCCGGAGCTGGAAAGCTCGCTACGCCGGGGGCTTCTGATCTCGCGCGGCGACTTCTTCTCGTTCTTCACCCATAGCGGCATCGCCACGACGCTGTTCGCGTTGATCGGGCTGTTCCTGGTCTGGACGACGGTGGCGGGCGTGCTCGATTGGCGGGCGAAGATCGCAGCCCGACGCGAGCCCGTATCGCCTTCGAGTAGCCGCGCATGAGCATCGACACCTTCGATTTTTCTTCCTTCGCCGATACTACCCGCAGAGCGATTTCTTGCCATGATCATTACTGACCTCAAGACCCACGTGCTGGCCGCGCCGCTGGAGCAGCCTTTCTCCTTCTCTCAGGGCTGGGTGCATCAGCGCACGGCAATGCTGGTGGAAATTCATACCGATGACGGCCTGGTGGGCTGGGGCGAATGCATCAATCACGGGTTGCAGCCGCCGCAGGTCGCCCAGGCGATGGTCGAGCATGCGCTCAAGCCGCTGGTGATCGGCCGCTCGATCTTCGACCGCGAAGTGCTGTGGGAGACGATGTACAACCACACCCGGCCCTACGGTCAGAAAGGGGCGGCGCTGTTCGGCATCGCCGCGATCGACATCGCGCTGTGGGATCTCGCCGGCAAGGCGCTGGGGCAGCCGATTCATCGCCTGATGGGGGGCGCATTTCGCAACGAGATCCGGCCTTACGCCACCGGCTTCTATCGTCGCGAAGGCGGAAAGTATCCCGAAGAGGTGGTCGAGGAGGCGCTGCGTCACCAAGCCAATGGCTACCGGGCATGAAGCTCAAGACCGGCTTCGGCATCGAGGCGGACATCCGCGACATGCGCGCGGTGCGCGCAGCGGTGGGTGACGACATCGCGCTGATGATGGATGCCAACTGCGCCTACAGCGTGCCGGCGGCGCGTCGCATTCTGATGGAACTCGAAGAGACACGGGTACATCTGTTCGAGGAGCCGCTGAGCCCGGAGAACCGTCACGGCTATCGCGAGCTCAAGGGCATCTCTCGCACCTGGATTGCCGCCGGCGAGAACGAGTACACCAAGATCGGCTATCGCGACCTGATCAGCGAAGGCGTGCTGGATGTCATCCAGCCGGATCTCGGCGCCGCCGGCGGTCTCACCGAGTGCCAGAAGATCGCCGCCATGGCTCAGGCCTGGCACGTCCCGTTGATTCCCCATGTCTGGGGAACCGGCATCGGGCTGGCGGCAGCGGTGCAGTTCATCGCCACGCTTCCGCCGCAACCGCTGTCGCTGACACCCGACGAACCCATGCTCGAATACGATCAGTCCGCCCATCCGTTCCGTCAGGAGTTGATCGGCGGCGAATTCCAGCTCAATGCCAACGGCTGCGTCGAGGTACTCGACAAGCCCGGCCTGGGAGTCGATATCGACCGCTCGATCATCGATCACTACACCATCCGCTAAGCCGTGCCCACAGGAGAGTCGCATGAGTCAGAACCGTAAAATCCTGCTGTTGGGCGTCGACGGCTTGATCCCCGAGCTGGTCGAGCGCTTCTGCGCCGAGGGTGTGCTGCCCAACATCCAGCGCCTGCGTGACGAAGGCGGCTCGACGCGGCTGCTGCCCTACATCTCGACCTGGGGCGATACCAACTTCGTGACGTTTCTGACCGGCCAGGCGCCGGGCACCAGCTGGGTCGGCCAGCGACTGCCGCCCAGCGGCACGCAACATCTGCTGGAGCTGATGAGCGCCGCGGGGCAACGAGCGGCGCTGGTGCATTTTCCCGAGAGCCTCAAACCGACAGGCTCCGACGATCTCTGCTTCGCCCCGTTCTGGAGCGGTAGCGGCCCGGCACCGATGGAGCTCGCCCCGGCGTGCCTGCACAGCACCCATCTCGATCAGTGGACCAATACACCCCAGACCGAAGCCCTGGGGTGGCCGCCCACCGGCACGCTGGCCCATCACCAGAAGCACAATCGCTTTGCCGTCGAGCGTGCGGGTGACGGCTTCGTCGCGCTGATTCCCGCGCATCGTGGCGAGCCCGTGCCGGTAACGCTGAGCCCGAACGGCGAACGTCTACGGCTCACCCTGGCGGACGGCGAGGCCAGCCTGAGCGTCGGTGAGTGGAGCGAATGGCTGCCGCTCGAACTCGAAGGTAAGCGCACGGCGATACGCTTCAAGCTGCTCGACTTCGACGCCGCCAGCGGCAGAATCGATCTGCTGCAATCCCAGGTGACCGCGCCCGCGTCCGCCAGCGGGCAACCCGAGGTGGCCCAGCGGTTGATCGAGCGCCATGGCCCGTTCATTTCCAAATGGGCGGTCTCCGCCGACCCGGATACACGCTACTTCGAGACCAGCTTCGAGGAAGGGCGCTATCAGCTCGAGTGGCTGGTCGACAGTGCCCTGACGCTACTCAACGAAAAAGGCTTCCAGCTCTTTGCCACGGTCTTCCGGCTCAACGACGAGACTCATCACACCTGTCTGGCGCAATGCGATCCCGAATCCAAGTTCTACACAGCCAATGATCGCGATCGCTATCTCGAGGTGATCCGCCATTCCTACCGCATTCTCGACGACGCTGTGGGCCGGGCGCTGGCCGGTTGCGACGACGACACGGTGGTGGTGCTCGCCTCCGATCACGGCGACGTGCCCAATAGCCACCTTTGTGATATCCACAGGCGGTTGGCCGAATTCGACCTGTGCACGATCGATGGCGAAGGCAAGCCCGACGTCGCCGCGAGCCAGGCGTTTCTCAAGGACGAGCGTGGCGGACTGGAGATCTTCGTCAATCGCAATCTCGTGCCGACAGCCGAGATCGAGCGGGTACAGACGCGCATCCTCAAGGCGCTGACCACCTGGTACGTCGAGACGACAAGCGGCGAACGCAACGTGGTCGCTCTGGCACTCAAGAAGCAGGATGCCAGCCCGCTGGGCTACTGGGGCGAGCTGATGGGTGACGTGCTGTTCGCCTACGCCCCCGGGTTCGTCTGGGGCACCAACGAACGCGGCGATACGGTGGCCGAACTCGTTACCCCCGGCGCCAACCACGGCCCGCAGGTGCCTACCGCCAGCACCGCGTTCGCTTCCAATCACGGCGTGGCGTTTTTCCATGGCTTGGGGATTCGTGGCGGTGTCGAGTTGCCATTCGATACGGCTCGCGGCATTCAACGCATGGACAGCGCCGGGGCGACCTTCGCCAGGCTGCTCGGCCTGCCCACCGACTCGCTGGACGGCAAGCCGTTGACTGCGCTGCTGGACCCGGCTTGATTCATCACTGAACGTAACGGCTGCTCATGGAGGAAGAGGCGTCTCGAGTTGAGCGATGGAAAGACGCCTCGCATTGCGTCCAGTCTGTTTTTACGCGGCGCCAAGGTTAATGGATATCAATAATACTCGCTCATCCTGAACAACCCGGCCGCGTGTGCGCTGCTTTTCGTTAGTCGAGTTTATCGACATTAACTCATGGGAGTTTTTGTCGATAAACACTTCTCTTTTATGACTATACATTGACCTATTGGCTAGCCGGTGACGCCAACGGCTCGCCTCTACATTGGTTACATAGAAAACCTGATACGAGGCTTTGTCGTTTGGCAGGAGCTGCTACCTTTAGGTCGTGCTTGGCGATTGCCAATTGCACAACGAGAAGCATGGAATGCATCAACTAAGCGAGTGAGCCTTTGGCTATCAGTTTCGCAAGCATTGTCGCGAAACCGATCATGGCTATCGCTTGGTCAATCCAATGGAGTTTCGATATGGTCATTAAAAGCGCTAACGATCTTTTTATTCACTTGCTTTCTGACGTCAATAGTGCAGAAAAGCAAATTACTCGCGCACTTCCCAAGCTGGCACGTGCCGCCGATAACGATCAGCTGGTGGAAGCCTTCAAAAAACACCTTGAAGAAACCCGCGGGCAGGTGGAACGGCTCGAGAAAGTGGCGGATACGATTCCTGATATTCGAATCAAGCGCACCAAGTGCTATGTCATGGAGAGTCTGATCGAAGAGTCTCAAGAACTCATCGATAATGCGGAGAAAGGCCCCGTTCTGGACGCAGGCTTGATAGGTGCGGCTCAAAAGGTGGAGCACTATGAAATTGCCGCCTATGGCACCTTGTGCGCAATGGCTGAGCAGCTCGGTTATACCGAAGCCAAAGATATCCTTGCCGAGACGCTCAAGGAAGAGAAGGCCACCGATGACAAGCTCTCCAAGCTGGCCAAGCAGAACGTGAATCAGAAAGCGGGATAAGTCTCGAGTTCCGGATCGATTAGGCCCTCATGGCGAGGGCCTTTTTTGAGGTTTCAGTAAGCGGTTTCCATCCGAAAGAAATCATCTTTCGATATCCGGCTTGCCGGGCGTAAAGCTGGGTGGATCGCTCGCCGGGAAACTGTCCGCGCTCATGTCGTCCACACGGGCCTGCATTTCCTGCTCGGAAGGAACGGCAGGAAAGTGATCCACCGGATCGTTCAAGACCCAGTGCGTGTCATGGCGAGTCAGCTTTTCCATCGGAATACGGTAAGTGGTGCCTTCCTCGGTTTCCATCAATACGTTTTGCGTACCGTTTTCCTTGATGACATTACCTACCAACCGACTTTCGCCGTCATAGACAGCGCTACGTTCATTTTCCATGTTGGTAACCTATACCGAATCCGTTCGTGGATGAGTTCTCCTCAGACAACTGCTTTCTCAACATAGCCCTTTTTTCGGGTGTCGAGAAGCACTCCTTCGGTACGATGAACCGCGGTTGTTTATCTGCGCTAATCGATACCTGTCAAAGCGTTGACGCTGCCTTGACGTTGCCTCGCGATCGGGATTCTGCGATCGGATTTGATGTGCTTTAACGCCGCCGGGCATCGGTGCGCTCGCGGGATTGGCGATCGGCTAACGTTAAACATTGCCAACAGGCACTATCGTCGACCGTGACCGCGACCTACCGCGATCCGGCTGAAAAGGGAGAAATTCGATGTCTTCCGAAGCGCGACATACGCTTTCGCATACCCGCAAGCAGGATATGGCTCCGGTCACTGGCGTGGAACGCTGGGCTTCGCTGGGCGGTGGTTTGTGGGGGATAGCAGGCGGTTTGAGAAAAGGCGGCCTCATGGGTTGGGGGCAGGCCATCCTGTCAGGAATGCTGGTCTATCGGGCCATCAAGGGAGAGTGTCGGCTCAAGGGCGCACTCTCGGCCTCTCCTTACGAGAAGCACGTGGCCGAAGCGCATCATTGGCAGGCGGCCAGGGTGGTCTCGCACAGCGTGACCGTCAACAAGCCTCGCGATGAGCTCTACCGTTTCTGGCGCGCGCCCGACAAGCTGGCCGAAGTCCTGACGCCCGCCATGCATATCGAGCAGGTCGACGATCGGACGACACGCTGGATCCTGGATAGCGACCCCGCGAAACAGCTTCTCGTGCGTCTCGTCGACGATCGGGAGGGGGAGTTCCTCGAGTGGGTCTCCGACTCGGAAGCTCTGCCGCCGTTTTCCGGCTGGGTGCGTTTTCAGGACGCGCCAGGCAGAGGCGGGACGGAAGTCCAGTGCTACGTGACCTACGAACCCGCCAAAGGCCACTTGGGCTATCTGGCCGACAAGGGATCGGGCGGCACTTCCCATTGGCTGCACCGCAACCTCCGGCGCTTCAAGCAGAAGATGGAAACCGGCGAGATCACGGCATCGCGGCCGTTTACCTGAGATTTGGGAGATTGGAAAATCGGGCTTGTCCAGGAATTCGTGGACCACCAGACGTTGTCAAGGCACGCCCCGCTTTCAGACGAAGCCTGTCGTCGGCTGGCCTTGTCGATCATGAATGTTCCGCGGGACGTGGCACAGGCCGAACAGGAACAAGGAGAGTCTTCATGCGAGCATTGACATGGCAAGGCACCAATCGGCTGAGCGTCGAGACGTTGCCCGATCCGGAATTGATCAACCCCCGTGACGTCATCGTTCGGGTCAAGCTGTCGTCCGTCTGCGGCTCCGACCTGCATCTTCTGGATGGTTACGTACCCACGATGCACGCCGGCGACGTGCTCGGGCACGAGTTTCTGGGAGAAGTGGTCGAGGCAGGAAGCGGGGTGACCCAGTTCAGCCGTGGGGATCGGGTCATCGCGATCTCGATCCTTGGCTGTGGCGACTGTCAGCCTTGCCAGCGTCAGGAATTTTCCTGCTGCGACAACTCCAACCCCAATCCCACGTTCACCCAGGAACTCTACGGACACGCCTGTACGGGCATCTTCGGCTACAGCCATGCATTCGGCGGATACGCCGGCAGCCATGCCACCTACGTCAGGGTGCCGTTCGCCGACGTCAATCTGTTCAAGGTGCCGGAAGGCATCAGCGACGAGAAGGCGCTGTTCGTCTCGGATGCCGTTCCCACGGGCTATTACGGCGCCGACATCGCCGATATCGAACCGGGCGACACGGTCGCCGTCTGGGGCTGCGGTGGCGTCGGGCAGATGGCCATTCGGAGCGCCTATCTGATGGGCGCCGAGCAGGTCATCGCCATCGACCGCTTCGAGGATCGGCTGCACCTCGCTCGCAAGCAGGGCGGGGCGATCGGGCTGAACTACACCCAGCATGACATTCATGATGCGCT
Source organism: Salinicola sp. 4072 (assembly GCF_036663415.1). Taxonomy (NCBI): domain Bacteria; kingdom Pseudomonadati; phylum Pseudomonadota; class Gammaproteobacteria; order Oceanospirillales; family Halomonadaceae; genus Salinicola; species Salinicola sp. 4072. The sequence goes on from NZ_JAXOVV010000009.1 coordinate 76,545, forward strand.
GTTGAGCCTGACCGGCGGGCGCGGCCCCGACCGATGCATCGACTGCGTGGGCATGGAAGCGCATTCCGAACACAAGCTCGAAGATGTCTACGACCGTACGAAGCAGATGATGCGGCTGCAGACGGAACGCGGTGCGGCGCTGCGCCAGGCGATCCACTCCTGTCGCAAGGGAGGGACCGTGTCCGTGCTTGGCGTCTACGCGGGCTTCATGGACAAGTTCCCGATCGGCGCGGTCGTCAACAAGGCGCTGACGATGAAATCGGGCCAGCAGCCGGGGCAGCGCTATGTCGAACGGATCTTCGAACACATTCAGGCCGGCGAACTCGACCCTTCCTACCTCATGACCCATACCGCTTCGCTGGAAGAGGGCCCCCAAGGCTACGCCATGTTCAAGCACAAGAGCGACGACTGCCTGCGTGTCGTCTTTGAGCCTTGAGGCCAAGCCTCGAGGTCATAGAGCTCGAGGTCATAAAGCTCGAGGTCATAAAGCTCGAGGTCATAAAGCTCGAGGTCAGAGGCCATAGAGTAAGCCCGGCAAATCAGGAACTCTGGGAAAGGCACCAACGAAAGAGGCTCAACGATGATGTTGAGCCTCGGTTCGACAAGCCAGCAATATCTGTCTTTTCCGTTTACCGTTTACCGTTTACCGTTTACCGCTCAGTTCGTCACTTTCCGACCGGGCGAGGAAGGCACGGGTAACGTCGTCGAGGTTGTCTTCCAGCCACTTCGCCATGGCCAGCTCCTCCTGGAGGATGCTTTCGCAGACTTCCTTGATACGAATCTCACCCAACTGATCGGCGGCAGCGATCAACGCACGGTAGTTGGCGATCTCGAAGTGCTCGAAGGCGTAACTGGCGACGCTACCCTTGACCACTTCGTCGGGCGCCATGGAACCGCCGATCGCCTGGCCCATCGCGGCGAACTTCCCGCCCAGGTCTTTCATCGTCGAGGTGCTGGTATTCATCGACTCCAGACACTCCTCGAGCCGAGCGGCCTGGGACTTGGTTTCATCGATATGCTGGGTAATGCGCGCCTGCAATTTCGGATAATGCTCCAGACGCTTGGCCTGGGCGGTCAGCATCTGCTCGGCCTGCTCTTCCATGGCATGAGCGTCCTTGAGCCATGAATGAAGCTGTTGCATGGGATCGCTACTCATCGTTCATCTCCTTGAAAACTACCGGCCTCGTAGTCGAACGAAGGCCATCGTTGGGTTACGCATCCCTGAATCGAAGCCGTCCGGCTTATTCGGCCTCCCCCACGCCTTTCATGACATCGGCCATGTTTTCGTACTGGCCTTCGGGCAAGGCTTCGACGACTTTCATGACGTCGGATTCCGCACCATTTTTCTTGGCGTGCTCAACGATATCGTTCTTGCCTGCCGGGAAATCGATACCACCGAGATAGTTGGAGATATTGGCCGGGGATTGGCCTCCGAGACCTCGAGTCATCATCGATACTCCTTGTAGGTTCATGCTTGTCACTTATCGAGCTTAGTCGGCGGCCGACCGCATACCAGCGAGAACCGCGCGCTGGATTGACGGGGGTTAACGACGTGGCGAGGAGTAGGGGCAGGCGAGATTTCGGGCAGTGAAGTCGTTCGCGGTCACGCGCTCACATACCGTCCCGGCAGCCGTTCGGCCAGGAAATCCATGAACAGCCGGGCGCGCTGGGAGAGGGCGGTCTGGCGGTAGTAGACGACATTGATGCGCTGGGTCTGGAATTGCGTCTGATCGGGCAGGATATCGACGAGAAGGCCTTGCCGGCGCGGGGCGATCGTCACGTAGTCGGCCAGGCAGGCGATGCCCTCGCCCGCCATGACGAGTTCGAGCAGCGTCGTGCCGCTGGAAGCGGAAAGCGTCGGCCTGACATGTAACGGCTCGCCGCGCCCGTCGAGCAGCGGCCAGCGATTGAGATGGTCCAGCTGGCTGAAGCCGAGCAGGCTGTGGTGGGCGAGATCGTCGACGCTCTGGGGGACGCCGCGGCGCGTCAGGTACTCGGGGCTCGCCAACAGTCGCAGCGGGCTATTGCCGAGCGGGCGAGCGTGCAGTGAAGAGTCTTCCAGCTCGCCGATACGGATGGCGAGATCGACCCGCTGTTCGAGCAGATCGACGAAGCGGTCGTGGGTGTCGAGCTCCAGCGCGATGCCGGGGTAGCGCTGATGGAATTCCCCGATCACCGGCACGAGCACGAACTGCATGAAGCTTGGCGCCGCGTTGATGCGAAGCCGCCCCTGGGGCCGGTCCTGATGGTGGGCGATGGCTTCCTCGGCGCTGTCGACGGCGGCGAGAATCGACCGCACGTGGCCGAGGAACGTCTCGCCTTCTTCGGTCAACTCCAGCCGTCGCGTCGTCCGTCGCAACAGCGTCGTGCCCAGTTTGCGCTCGAGACGATTGAGCGCGCGGCTGACGCCGGAGACCGTCATGTCCAGCCCCTCGGCGGCGGCCGTGATTGAACCCCGGTCGACCACGGCAACGAACGCCAGCTGTTCCTCGAGCGTGCTTTTCATGGACGCCTCCCAGCGAGATCGGACGGTTATTGATTTTAAGTCAAAAGTGACTTGTCGCCAGCGTGGTTTATCCATTGCGGTTTGTCGCCACAATGGTGCCATTGCGCTGCGCCAGAGAAACACCGGGGTGCGGCATTCAAGATCGCGACGGAGAACGCTCGAACGATGAAGATTCTATTGATCAATGGCGGCAAGCCGTTTGCCCATTCCAGCGGCGAGCTCAACAATACGCTGCACGGTATCGCCTGGCACACGCTGATCGAACTGGGCCACGAGCTCCGCGAGACGGTGATCGAGCAGGGCTACGATATCGACGCCGAAGTGCAGAACTATCTCTGGGCCGATGTCATCGTCTATCAGATGCCGGGCTGGTGGATGGGCGCGCCCTGGACCCTCAAGCGCTACATCGACGAAGTGTTCACCGCCGGCCACGGTTCTCTCTATGCCAGCGACGGGCGCACGCGCACCGATCCCAGCAAGCAGTACGGCAGCGGCGGGCTGCTGCAGGGGCGTCGCTACATGCTGTCGCTGACCTGGAACGCGCCGATCGAAGCGTTCGACGAGCCGGGCAACTTCTTCGAAGGCCTCGGCGTCGACGGTGTCTACTTCGCCTTCCACAAGTCGCAGGAATTCGTCGGGCTGGCCGGGCTGCCGAGCTTCATCGCCAACGACGTGATCAAGGCGCCGGAAGTCGAACGCTACCAGGCGGAATACCGCGAGCATCTGGAACGCGTGATCGGTCGGGCCGAAGCGCCGGTGGCCGAGACACGAGATTCGGTATCCGCCTGAGAATTGCGTTCCCTGAGAACCTAGCGCGTGACACGAAGGCAGCCTTGGCTGCCTTCGTCCGTTTACAACCTCGGATCGGGCTTGAAGGGGAGGGGCTCGGCCGCTGCGACAATCGGATCAAACAGCGGATGTCCGGGGTTGAGCATGTAGTTGAACTCTCTTGGCACCACCACGCTGGGCAGCGCCAGTGCCAGGCTTTGACCAGAGGTCAGCCAGCCATCGCCCAGATCGGCAGTCTCTGCTGGCGCTGGCGCTTCCTGCCAGTTGTCCGGTAAATCCTCTGCGCCAACTCTCAAGATGCTCTCGGCGGGCAGTGTCAGGCGCAGTAGTGCATAGGCATCGAGCAACCGATAGCTTTCCAGATGCACCATGATTTCCAGCAGCGCCAGCGATTCGGAACTTGCCACATAGACACAGGCACGGCCCGGGCTGTTCCAGCGCCCCCCGTAAAGCCGTGCGCCTTCGCCATCGAAGGCGGTGTCCTGATATTTACGTTTGACCAGCCGATAAGCGTACACCTCCATCACGCCGAGACTCCGTGCTCCAATCGCCCGATCAGGTTCAGTACCGTTTGATATTCGGCTGACGTCGCGCTCATCTCGATGGGTTTGCGCCCACCAAGGCCGATATTGGGTTTGAGCAGCCATGCGCGAGCGCCTTCGGCATCGCCCTCGAACAGATCCAGCGCCGCCTTGAAAAGCTCGGCAAAGCGATACAGTCGGTCGCTTTCCGCCAACTTGAACCGGCCCGACTTGGCACGGCGGCTAAGCGTGGCCGAAGGAATATCGACATAGCGCGCCAGTGCCTTCTGCTCGATCCCCGACACCTGGGCAAGCCTGGGATAGACCCGGTACTCCACGCCTTCATGCAGCAGTTCGTGCAACTTGCGGCCTCGCGCCGGTAGGCCGATCTGTTGCCAGAAGCCGGAGGCCGAGGCTTTCGGTGGCTGGTATTGAGTAAAGCGGACGTCCATGACGATTACTCCGTTTGATAGCCTTAAGGCATATCAATTGGTATACGTGGCGCAGTCGTCTCCGTCAAGCGATACCGCTGTCAGAAAATATCGTCGACCGGGCTGACGGGTATTCCACAGCTGTCTCAGCCGTGGACGGTATCCGGTCCTGTCATGCGTGTCGCTCATCTGTCGGATAGCGGCGCGAATCCGTTGATCTGTCGCGTTCGACATGAAGTCGGTAGCGATGGCTTGCGGTATGCTGTGGTGCGAAAGATAGCTCGCTTACTAAGTGAGCTCGCACGCCACGCTGAGAGTACTGCCATGAGCACGTTTAACGCCAGAACCCCATCGACCGCCGGGAATGAGAATGCCACTGTCTCTGCGACCAAACTGCCCCCACGCCCCGATGCGGAAACGCTCTGGGCGCTGATCGCCGATCTCGAGCCAATGCTGGGCGATCGCATCACCACGGTGGCGGGGATTCGCGAGCAGCACGGGCATGACGAGTCCTGGCACCATCCGGCCGCCCCGGACGCCGTCTGCTTTCCGCACTCCACCGAAGAAGTCTCCGCGATCGTGCGGGCCTGCGCGGCCCACCGGGTGCCGGTGATTCCCTACGGTGTCGGCACTTCCATCGAAGGCCAGGTGATCGCCGATCATGGCGGCCTGTGTGTCGACCTTTCCGCCATGAACGCGATTCTCGACGTTCGCCCCGAAGACATGGACGCCACCGTCCAGCCCGGGGTGACGCGTGCCCAGCTCAACACCCATCTGCGTGCCACCGGTCTGTTTTTTTCCGTCGATCCGGGGGCGGACGCCAGCATGGGCGGCATGGCCTCGACCCGCGCCAGCGGCACCAACACCGTGCGCTACGGCACCATCCGCGAGAACGTGCTGTCGATGACGGTGGTGATGCCGGACGGGCGCATCGTCAAGACCGGCACGCGGGCGCGCAAGTCCGCCGCCGGCTACGACCTGACGCATCTGATGATCGGCGCCGAAGGCACGCTCGGCATCATCACCGAGCTGACGGTGAAACTGCACGGGCTGCCGGAGGCGATCTCCTCGGCGACGGTGGCGTTCGAGACCGTCGCCGGCGCCATCGATACCGTCATCGCCTCGATCCAGTACGGCATACCCATGGCGCGAATCGAGCTGATGGACGCCCTCGCGATACAGGCGGTCAATCGCTTCTCCGGGCTCGACTACGCCGAGAAGCCGACGCTGTTCCTGGAATTCCACGGCACTCACGCCGGCGTGAAGGAGCAGGCCGAAGCGATGGCGGAACTGTGCCAGGAATTCGGCGGCAGCGATTTCGCCTGGGCAACGAGGGAAGAAGAGCGCCAGAGGCTATGGCAGGCCCGCCACGATGCCGCCTACGCCGCCAAGGCGCTGCGTCCGGGAATGGAATTTCTCGCCACCGATATCTGCGTGCCGATATCGAAGCTGGCCGAGTGCATCGAAGCGACCCAAGCCGATGTCGCCGAAAGCGGCCTGGTCGCGCCGCTGCTCGGTCATGTCGGCGATGGCAACTTCCATCTGGTCGTCGCCGTGGATCGCCATAGTGAACAAGAGCTGGAGACGCTGGCGGCATTCAACCAGCGCCTGATCGAACGCGCCCTGGCTGCCGGCGGCACCTGCACCGGCGAGCATGGCATCGGCACCGGCAAGCGCGCCTACATGGAAGCCGAACACGGCGAAGGCTGGGCGGTGATGCGCGCGATCAAGGCCGCGCTCGATCCGCTCGGCATCATGAATCCGGGCAAACTGGTGTAAGTTTCCGGTTTCCAGTCCGTTCCCTTCAGGTGTTGGCGGAGCGGGCTTCCGGCTCGAGCACCTGGGTGTGCAGCGTGTTCCCGTCGCTATCCTTCAACGTGACCGTCAGCGTCTCGCTCCCGGCGTCCAGATCGGCCTGGCCGAAGAACTGATAGCCCGCCGAGGGCGGCAGGTTGGATTGGCCCTCCGGTGGCGCCTTCTGGAAGACCACTTCGGGGCCGAAGGTCGCGTCCATCTCGCTGGGGCCGAAGGTGCCGGCGTGGAGCGGCCCGCTGACGAACTCCCAGAACGGCTTGAACGCCTTGAAACTGGCGCGCTCCGGGGCGTAGTGGTGCGCGGCGGTGTAGTGAACGTCGGCGGTGAACCAGACCACGTTGCGGATATCGTCATCGCGAATGGCCCGCAACAGCCGGGCGAGTTCCAGTTCCCGCCCGAGCGGCTGGCCGGGATCCTTGTTGGCGATCGCTTCGAACCGATCGCCATCCGGCACCACCATGCCGATGGGCATGTCCGCGGCGATGATCTTCCAGGTCGCGGTGGAGTCGTTCAGCGCCTGCCGCAGCCAGCGGAACTGATTTTCGCCGAGGAACGCGGTGGCCGAGGATTCCTCGCCTTGCAGGTTGGCACTGTTGGGTCCGCGATAGCTGCGCATATCCAGCATGAAGACCTCCATCCCCGGCCCGTAAGAGAAACGTCGATAGATCCGTTGCGGGGCGGAAGCGGGCAGGCGAATCGGCATGTATTCCAGAAACGCCTGGCGGCCCCGGGCGGCGAGCAGCGCGACATTCTTTTCCGTATAGAGATCGTTGTCGAGGATCTCCTGCGGATACCAGTTGTTGGTCGTCTCGTGATCGTCCCACTGCGCCAGCATCGGCACTTCGGCGGCAAAACGGCGAAAATTGGCATCGAGATGATTGTAGGCGTGCTGGCCGCGATATTCGTCCAGCGTCTCGGCGACCTTCTGCTTGGCCGGGGTGACGATATTGCGCCAAGCACTGCCGTCCGGCAGCGTGACGCGCTCCTGAAGCGGGCCGTCGGCGTAGACGGTGTCGCCGGAATGGATGAAGAAATCCGGCCGGACCTGGCGCATCGCTTCCCAGGTACGCATGCCGCCACGGGATTCGTCGATCCCCCAGCCCTGACCGACGACGTCGCCCGACCACACGAAACGCAGATCGCGCGGTGCGGATGGCGGCAAGCGCAGTTGCCCGACCATCGGCTCGCCCACTGCCCGCGAGTCGCCCAGCGCGGCGAAGCGCACCCGGTAGTGCACGGTATCCATGCCGGTCAGGCCGGTCGCGTCGATCTTGCCGATCAGATCGGTGCCGGGCAGCACGTCGACCCAGGGAAGCTGGCGGGCGCCTCGGAACTCCGGGTTGTCGGCCACCTCGACCAGCATCCGCGAGGGGAGGCTGGCACGCCCCCACAGCATGGCGCGGTCGGGCAACACGTCGCCGCTCATCACGCCACCTTCGACCGTCGGTCGTCGGCCTTCCGCCATGATGATCGCCGGCGCACTCAGCAGCCCGGTGCCGGCCAACCCGAGGCCGATGCCGAGACGGCCACTCGTGGTCAGGAAGTCACGCCGGGAAAAGCCCTTTCGATTCATCGTCATCGTGCCGTCTCCATCCGCTCGAGGTCATTGGTGCCAGTGACAACAGGCTAGGCGGCGCGAGTGACGAAGGTGTGAAGCTCGTGAGAAAGGGGATAGCGCGACACGATAGGCCGAGATCGGATCGCACCATGCTGCGGTGACGATCCCTGTGACCTGGAGTCGATTGCGGCCACCGACGGCGTGAATCATCCTTCCGATCGCTGACGTCAGACGCAAAACCGCCCGCTAATCATTCAACGGGCGGCTTTTCCATGCGCGTAGCTCAGACTTGGCGGGCCGCCCGTGCCGCATGCAGCTTCCGGTAGCTTTCGAGCAGGCGCTGGTGGCGCTCCAGCCCGGTGAGCTGCGTGTCAGTCGGCTCAAGTCCGGCGAAGCGAACCGAGCCTTCTACCGAACCGACGACTGCCGTCATCGTTTCCTCGCCGAACATGCGCTTGAGATTGTGACGGTAATCGTCGAGCTCAAGATCGTCGTCGAGGGTGATCTGCAGCACCGCGAGCAGCGCCTGATAGAACAGGCCGCGCTCGAGGGTGTTGTCGTTGAACTGCAGGAACATCTCGACCTGATCCAATGCGTCCTCGAGTTGGCCAAGCGCCAGGTTGATCAGCAGCTTCAGCTCGAGAATGGTGAGCTGGCCCCAGACGGTGTTCTCGTCGAACTCGATGCCGATCAGGGTGATGATCTTCATCTGCTCGTCGAGCTCGCTCTCCTCCAGACGCTCGAGCAGGTCGGCCAGCTGCGCCTCATCCAGCGCGTGCAGGTCGAGGATGTCCTCGCGGAAGGCGAGCGCCATGTTGGTGTTGTCCCACACCAGGTCTTCCACCGGGTACACCTCGGAGTAGCCGGGCACCAGAATGCGGCAGACCGGCGCGCCCAGGTCTTCATGGGTCGCCACGTAGGCTTCTAGACCCTCGGCTTCGAGAATGCCGAACAGTGCCGCTGCCTCCTCCGCGTTGGAGCCCGAGAAGTCCCACTCGACGAACTCGACGTCCGCCTGGGCGCTGAAGAAACGCCACGAGATCACGCCGGAAGAGTCGATGAAGTGCTCGACGAAGTTGTTGGGCTCGGAGACCGCCTGGGAATTGAAGGTGGGCGGTGGCAGGTCGTTGAGGCCTTCGAAGCTGCGGCCCTGCAACAGCTCGGTGAGGCTGCGCTCGACCGCCACCTGGAAGCTCGGGTGCGCGCCGAAGGAAGCGAACACGCCGCCGGTGCGCGGGTTCATCAGCGTGACGCAGGCGACCGGATAGCGGCCGCCGAGGGAGGCATCCTTCACCAGTACCGGGAAGCCCTGCGCTTCCAGCGCTTCGATGCCCTCGACGATACCGGGATATTTCGCCAGCACGGCCTCGGGCACGTCCGGCAGCACGATCTCCTGCTCGATGATCTGTCTTTTCACCGCGCGCTCGAAGATCTCCGAAAGGCACTGCACCTGCGCTTCGGCGATGGTGTTGCCTGCGCTCATGCCGTTGCTGAGATACAGGTTCTCGATCAGGTTCGACGGGAACCAGACTGTCTCGCCGTCCGACTGGCGCACGAAGGGCAGCGAGACGATGCCGCGATCCGTCCGGCCGGAGTTGGTGTCGAACAGATGCGAGCCGCGCAGCTCGCCTTCCGGATCGAAGATCGCCCGGCAGTGGTCGTCGAGAATTTCTACCGGCAGTTCGTCATTCGGCCCCGGCTGGAACCACTTCTCACCGGGATAATGGACGAAATCGCTATCGGCGATCTCCGGGCCGAAGAACTGATCGTTGTAGAAGAAGTTGCAGGAGAGGCGCTCGATGAACTCGCCCAGCGCGGAGCAGAGCGCGGCTTCCTTGGTGGCGCCCTTGCCGTTGGTGAAACACATCGGCGAGGCGGCGTCGCGAATGTGCAGCGACCACACGTTCGGCACGATATTGCGCCACGAAGCGATCTCGATCTTCATGCCGAGGTCCGCAAGGATCTTCGTCATGTTGGCGATGGTCTGCTCCAGCGGCAGATCCTTGCCCTCGATCCAGGTCGATTCGCCTTCGCCGTCTTTGACATGAGTCCCCGCCATCAGCAGCGCCTGGGCGTCTTCGTCGATGCTCTTGACCGTCTCGATCTGGAATTCCGGGTTGTTCTGGATCACCCGCTTGACCGAGCAGCGCTCGACGGAGCGCAGGATGCCGATGCGATCCTTCTCGGAGATATCGTCCGGCAACTCGACCTGGATCTTGAAGATCTGGTTGTAGCGGTTCTCCGGGTCGACGATGTTGTTCTGCGAAAGCCGGATGTTCTCGGTCGGAATGTCCCGCGCGTTGCAGTAGACCCGCACGAAGTAGGCTGCGCACAGCGCCGAAGACGCCAGGAAGTAGTCGAACGGCCCCGGTGCGGAGCCATCGCCCTTGTAGCGGATCGGCTGGTCGGTGATGACGGTGAAGTCATCGAACAGCGCTTCCTGACGCAGGTTGTCGAGATAGTTGACCTTGATTTCCATGGAGAAGGACCGCGTTGGTAAGTGGCTGCGCCTCGAATTCTGGACCCGGGCGGATGGCGGCCATTATCCGGATTTGGGGGCGCTGCGTCTTGGGGGTGTTTTGTCGGAGTGGCGTTTCGGCTCGAAGGCGTCCCGTTTCGACCGGATGACCATTTCGACCGGATGACAAAAGGCCCGACCCCCATCCAATGGGGATCGGGCCAGCTCTCTTGCTAACGATGCGTTGAACAGCATCGCCAAGCGGTCTCGCTGGGCGCGACAGTTGCTACGAGGCGACCTGAAAGGCCATGGTGGCCTGTACGGCTCGCTTCCAGCCGTCATACAGTTCATTGCGCCTGTCGTCGCTCATGTGGGGTTCGAAGCGGCGTTCGATCGCCCATTGCTCGGCGATCTGCTCGCGCGACTCCCAGAATCCGAGGGCGAGACCGGCAAGGTAGGCGGCGCCCAGCGCCGTCGTTTCGTTGATTTCGCTACGCAGCACGTCGACGTTGAGAATATCCGCCTGGAACTGAGCCAGGAAGTTGTTGGCGATGGCGCCACCGTCGGTGCGCAATTCGGTCAGATCGATTCCCGAATCGGACTGCATTGCCTTGAGGACGTCCGCCGTCTGATAGGCCATGGACTCGATGGCGGCGCGGATGAACTGCTCCTTGCTGGTACCCCGCGACAGGCCGAACATCGCGCCGCGCACGTTCGAATTCCAGTAGGGCGCGCCGAGGCCGGTGAAGGCCGGTACCAGGTAGACGCCGTCGTTGCTGCCGGCGCGCTCGGCATAGGCTTCGGAGTCCGACGCCTTGCCCAGCATCCGCAGCCCGTCGCGCAGCCACTGCACTACCGAGCCAGCGACGAAGATGGCCCCTTCCAGGGCGTATTCGACTTCGCCGTCGATCTCCCAGGCAATGGTCGTCAGCAGACCGTTTTCCGATTTCGTGGCCTCACTGCCGGTGTTCATCAGCGTGAAGCAGCCGGTGCCATAGGTGTTCTTGGCCATGCCGGGCTTGAAGCAGGCCTGGCCGAACAGGGCGGCTTGCTGGTCGCCAGCAATACCCGCGATCGGCAGCTCGTTGCCGAAGAAGTATTTCGGCAGCACGTTGCCATAGACTTCGCTGGAGGATTTGACCTCGGGCAGCATCGATTCCGGCACGCCGAACAGCTCGAGCAGCTCCGGATCCCACCGGCGTTCACGGATGTTGAACATCAGCGTGCGCGAGGCGTTGGTCACGTCGGTGACGTGTTCGGCGCCGCCGGTCAGGTTCCAGATCAGCCAGGAATCCATGGTGCCGAACAGCAGGTCGCCTTTTTCGGCCTTCTCCTTGACGCCGTCGACGTTGTCGAAGATCCACTTGACCTTGGTGCCTGAAAAATAGGCGTCGATCACCAGGCCGGTCTTGTCGCGGATCATGTCGGCGTGGCCCGCTTCGCGCAGCTGGTCACAGATCTCGGCCGAATGCCGCGATTGCCAGACGATGGCGTTGTAGACCGGCTGGCCGGTGTGCTTGTCCCAGATCACCGTGGTCTCACGCTGATTGGTAATGCCGATGCCGGCAATTTCCGAGACGTCGACCTGGGTGTTGTTGATCACCTCGGTCAGCGTTGTCAGCACGCTGGTCATGATGTCGCGCGGGTTGTGTTCCACCCAGCCCGGTCGCGGAAAGATCTGTTCGAACTCGCGCTGGGCAACGCCTGCGATCTGCCCATTGTGATCGAACAGCATGGCGCGGGAACTGGTCGTACCCTGGTCGATCGCGAGTACGTATTTCTTTTCGTCGCTCATGGCGGTTGCTCCTCGTATTCGTTGCGGAAATCGATCAGTCAGACGGGTTAATAGATGTAGGCTACAAGCGCAGCCAGCGTGCTACCGATGACAGGGCCGACCACGGGAACCCAGGCATAGCGCCAGTCGTTAGGGCCCTTGTTCTTGATCGGCAGTACGGCATGGGCAATGCGGGGGCCGAGGTCACGCGCTGGGTTGATGGCGTAGCCTGTCGGCCCACCCAGCGAGGCCCCGATCGAGACCACCAGCAGTGCGACCGCCAATGGCCCGAGGCCGGATGGCGTGTTACCGAACATGATGATCACGAAGATCAGTACAAAGGTGCCGACGATCTCGCTGACCAGATTCCAGCCGTAGGATCGGATGGTCGGTGCCGTGGAAAACGTAGCCAGTTTGATGGAGCTATCTTCGGTGTCATCGTACTGTTTTTTATAGGCGAGGTAGCAAACGACCGCCCCGAGAAAGCCGCCGACGAACTCAGCCACAAAGTACGTGACAGTCGTGACGACATTGATCGGAATACCATCGGCGTACTCCTGAGCCGGACCGATAAGTAAACTGAGAGTCACCGCTGGGTTGAGATGCGCACCGGTATCGTAGGCAACGTAGACCCCGCAGAACACGGCAAGCCCCCAGCCGAAGAAGATCACGATGCCATCGCTGCCGTTGCCGTTCGTCCTGTTCAGCAGGACGTTGGCCACGACGCCGCAACCCAGTAGCGTCAGGAACGCCGTTCCGGCGATCTCGTGAACCAGTATCGTTTCTACAATTCCCATGAATACTCCTTAATGTCATGAGTGTCGTGGCTGGGTAAGGCCGGACTTGCATGCCCAGCAAGGTGAATGCCGATAAAAATGATGGGCTGGCGTGCCATGTGCTTCCTCCTTCGTGTTGCGCCTCTCGTATCGATGGCAGTCGGATTGATGCCGTCATTCGCGACGGCGGCGTTCGCTTATGGGGTCCGGGAGCGTACCTAGATTTCCGGCTCGGCCTTGGTGGGCCCGTCGGAAGAGCGAGCGAGGTAGTCGGCAAGCCGTTGGCATTGATCATCGTCGAGCCGTAACCCGAGCTTGGATCGCCGCCAGAGGATATCTTCGGCAGTTCGTGCCCACTCGTGATCGCGCAGGTAATCGACTTCGGCGGCATACAGGTCGGCGCCAAAATGCTCGCCCAGATCTTCCAGGCTTTTTGCACCCTCCACGATGTCGCGCACGCGGGTCCCGTAGTTGAAGACCAGGCGGTTGGCCATGCCCAGGGGAATGAAGGGGTGACTGGCCTGTAGCGACTCGAACAGATGCTGGGGTTTCGCTTCTTCTCCGCCGGGGAGCGGGTGGCCCTTGCCGGTCCAGGCTTTTCCCTGGTTGCCGAGCTCAGGGGCCAGTTGATCGACGGCATCCTCGGCCAGCCGCCGATAGGTGGTCAGCTTGCCGCCGAAGACGTTGAGCAGGACGGCGCCGCCGGAGGTATCGAGCTGGATGCGGTAATCGCGGGTGATTTCGCTGGCGTTGTCCTCGCGATCGTCGAGCAGGGGGCGCACGCCGGAGTAGCTCCAGACGACGTCGTCGGGACCGATCGACTGCTCGAAATAGCGATTGGCGGATTCGCAGAGATAGCGGACCTCGTCTTCCTCGATCGCCACTCTGCCCGGTGCGCCCTCGTGCTCGACGTCGGTCGTTCCGATCAGCGTGAAATCACGCTCGTAGGGGATGGCGAACACGATGCGGCCATCGGGCTGCTGGAAGATGTAGGCGTAGTCGTGGTCGAACAGCCGGTTCACCACGATATGGCTGCCCTTGATCAGGCGCAGCGAATACGGGTGCTTCTGCGAAGCGACCTCGTCGAGGAAACGTACGGCCCAGGGCCCGGCCGCATTGGCCAGCCCGCGCGAGTGAACCGCGATTGTCTCGCCGTCCATCGTCTTTAGAGTGACTTGCCAACCGTCGGCGTTGCGCACTGCCGTTTCCGCGCGGGTACGCGTCATGATACGGGCGCCACGGTCGGCCGCGTCCATGCAGTTGAGCACCACCAGCCGAGCATCCTGAACCCAGGCATCCGAGTAGGCGAAGCCCCTGGCGAACTCGGGCTTCAGTGGCGTCCCGGCCGGGTGATCGGCGAACTTGACGCCATGCGAGCCCGCCAGCGTCTGGCGTCCACCCAGGTGGTCGTACAGGAAAAGCCCGGTTCGGATCATCCAGGCCGGCCGCAGATGCTTCTGATGAGGCAGGACGAAACGCATCGGCCAGATGATGTGCGGCGCTGCCTTGAGCAGTACCTCGCGCTCGGAAAGTGCCTTGGCCACGAGCTTGAACTCGTACTGCTCCAGGTAACGCAGGCCTCCGTGGATCAGCTTGGTCGAAGCCGAAGACGTATGGCTGGCAAGATCATCCGCCTCGACCAGCAACACCGAAAGGCCGCGACCCGCGGCGTCACGCGCGATACCCGCGCCGTTGATACCGCCGCCGATGACAATCAGATCGTAGCTTGCGTTGGCCATGTTCGGATCTGCTCGCTAATGTTCGAATTGACTCATTGTGGCTCGCTATCGAACATTTTTAATTAATCAAAAAGTATTAGATGCTGGACAAGTCGTATGTCTGTTGTGGATTGCGAGAGCGATAACTGCCTGATGAATCAATAGTCTAGAGCGACTTTATCCATTCGTTTACGAGATTTTCATCAATGAAAATTTCTTGGGTCAGAAGTTTTTATCCGAATTTCATGAGCTTGAATCGTGTAGAGACAAGTGTCAGAGGGAGGGGCTGGTGGCGGTCATCATGACGACTCGCGATAGGCCTGCCTGGGGCGGGGTGGAAGCGCGGACGGGGCGAGGAGAGGGCTTTCGAAATCGAACATTGGGTCTGCGTTCGAGACCGTAATACTCAGTAAGGTACAGGAGGTAAACGATGACCGAAGAGCGACCCCCAATATCCATCCTGGCGAGATTCTGCTGGAGGATGTCATCGAGCCGTTGGGTTTGACCAACAATGCCATGGCCATTGGTGTGCCGGCGACCCGTATCGGCGAAATCACGCGCGGGGCGCGGGCGATCACGGCAGACACGGATTTGCGCCTGTCGATCTACTTCGGTACCAGCCCGGGCTATTGGCTGCGGCTACAGAATTCCTATGATCTGGATGAGGCCAGACGCCACGGTCACTACGAGGGGATTCGCCCTCGGGTGGCTTGGTCTAGCCAGGTAATCAGAAGGGCGGCGCCAATGTCGCCCTCGGCACGAACCGCCGTATCCGCCTCTCTCCGCCTAACTTGCAGCTGAATCCCTCTCATGTCGCTGTCTCATATTTCACGCCAGCTTCTGCAGTTCTTCATACAGCGCCACGGGAATCTTCACGCCATTGACGCGGCTGCGTTCCCGCGCTTCGTAACGACGCTGCGAGGGCAGCCGGGCGCCCTGGTCGAGAATGCGCTCGAACAGCACTTCCGCGTGGGCGAGATGCGTGTCGGCACGTTCGCCCAGGAAGGTGGCGGGGGAGAGGGCGATGATGATCTCGCCGTGGTAGGGCTTGCCGGTGCCTTCATCGTTGGCGGGTTGCGTTTCGTGGCTGAGCACGTCGCCGATCAAGGGGCCGGCGAGCAGTTCGATCATGGTCGAGAGCGCGGAGCCCTTGTGGCCGCCGAAGGGAAGCATGGCGCCTTCGAGTGCGGCTGTCGGATCGGTGGTCGCGTTGCCCTGGTCGTCCAGTGCCCAGCCTTCGGGGATCGAGTCGCCGGCGCGTTTGTGCAGTTCGATCTCGCCGCGGGCGACGACGCTGGTGGCGAAGTCGAAGGTGTAAGGGTGCTTGCCCGGCCGCGGCCAGGAAAAGGCGATGGGGTTGGTGCCGAGCAGCGGGCGGTTGCCGCCCGTGGGGGCGACGAAGGCATGGGTCGGGTTCATCGCCAGGCCGACCAGCCCCATCTCGGCGAGCGCTTCGACCTCGGGCCAGAGTGCGGAGAAGTGGAAGCAGTTGTTGATGGCGAGTGCGGCGATGCCGTTACGTTCGGCCTTCTCCTTGAGAGGCGACTTGCCTCGTTCGAAAGAGAGCAGCGAGTTGCCCCGATGCGCATCGATCCTCACGATGCCGGGCGCCTGATCGATGATCTCCGGCTCGGCCTGGGTATCGACACCGCCTTTTCTGGCGGTTTCCACGCAACTGATGAGGCGATAAAGGCCGTGGGAATGGCATTCGTCACGTTGCGCCGCGATCACACTGCGCGTGATTGCGCCGGCGTGGGCGTCGCTGAATCCGGCATTGCCGAGGATGCGCAGGCTCAGCGCTTCGGCGTCTCGAAGCGAAAGGGTAATGTCTTGTTCCATGATCGGGCTCTTCGGCGGGTGCATCAGACATTGGCATGCAAAGACGCCAGACAGTGAGTCGGCTCTTTGTCATACAAGCAGGAAGCCAGCATAAACGTCTGAAACGTCAGCGCCTGTTAGACGAAAGTGATAGTTCGTCGAGCGTGATGCCCACGAATGGTGTGGTTGCATGTCGGGCTAGGTCGGATCCTGATGAGATCCCGGCACCGCCAGCGCGTTCAGATCGAGCATCTGGATCGCGCTGATTGCGGCCTCGATGGCGCCTTCCTGGCACAAGCCGGACAGGGCGGCGTTTTCATAGCCAGACAGTGCGGCCTCGATGCAGGCTTTTTGGACTTTCGTGGCGAGCTGCAGCGCTTCCGTCTCGTTCATCGCTTCTTCTCCAATCGTCCATCGCGCATTTGCAGGTACTCTCTGAGCACCACGGCATGATTGCATTCGACGTCTTTCGCAGCGAACAGCAGCGTCAGCTGCTGCTGGCGGGCGATCTCACATAGCTCGTCGAGAGCGGTGGTGTCGGCCTCGGCGAGTTCCGCGAGATACGCCTTTCGAAACGCTTGCCAGCGTTCCCGGTCATGGCCGAACCACTGGCGTAGTGCCTTGCTGGGCGCCAGCGTCTTGTACCACTCGTCGATCCTGGCATCTCGTTTGGCGATGCCGCGCGGCCACATGCCGTCGACCAGTACTCGATAGCCGTCGTTCTGGGCGGTGTCGTCGTAAATCCGTTTGAGCTGGATCTTCATGGGCTCTCCTGCGGAGTGGGCATGGCGGTGGCCGGACGAGCTGAATCCGAACTGAATCAGGGCGCTGCCGTCACCGACGATAACCCTAATGTAGCCAAAGCTGCATGGGCAGGAACGTCCGCTCAGGAGGAGGTATCAGGCCGGCAGCTGCCCGCGAATTACCGTTGGCTGGGCGGTTAGCGGTAGCAATCTCCGCCAATATCCGGATACTTATAACGCTGTGTTTTTGTTTCTAACAACAAGCAAGGATAAAAAATTATGAAAAAGGCTTTTGTGGTTCCAGCCGCTGCCGCTCTTTTCGCCGTCGGCTCGACCGCCTCGGCTGTGGCTCCTGCCCAGGAGAAGCCGCTGGTCATCGGCACCAACAACTGGGCCGAGAACGTTGCCGTCGCCAACCTCTGGAAGCTGGTGCTGGATGACCAGGGGTATGACGTCGAGCTATCGGATGTCGGCAAGAGTGCCTTGTTTGCGGGATTGGCGAGCGGCGATTTCGATCTGTCGCTGGAACTGTGGCTGCCGTATACCGACAAGGCGTTTCTCGAGCCGTACAAGGATACGCTCGAGGTTCACGACGCCTGGTATGACAGGACCGGGCTGGGCCTGGTGGTGCCGAGCTATGTCGACATCGATTCCATTCCGGAACTGGCGAAGCGTGCCGACGAGTTCGAATACCAGGGCAGCCCGACGATTCTGGGGATCGACCCGGGCTCGGCGATCGCCGGGATGACCGACGACGCTATCGAAACCTACGATCTGCCTCTGAACCAGGTGAACAGCTCCGAACCGGCGATGATGTCCGCGCTCGACCGCGCCTACAAGAGTGAAGAGCCGATCGTGGTAACGCTGTGGAATCCGCACTGGGCCTTCGCGGACTACGATCTGAAGTATCTCAAGGATCCCGAGAAGGTCTATGGCGACGGTGACACGATCTACTGGTTCTCCCGCGAGGGCTTTTCGGGAGACGATCCGTGGCTGACGGCGGTGCTCGATGCCTGGCACATGAGCGATGAAAGTCTCGGCGAGCTGATGTCGGAGATCGAGTCTCAGGACGATCCGGTGGCGGGCGCACGGACCTGGCTCGAGGAAAACCGCGATCAGGTCGACGAATGGCTGGCGGCCGGCGAGCAGATTCAACCGTAGCGATAGCGGAGATCGCGTCTTGTCCTGCGTGGCTGGCCGCTTCTATTAAACGGAACGGTCAGTCAGTGCAACCACTGCGGGTTACGCTATTGGACAATTGATTAAACGCTGCTTCACGCTCTAGTCTGTGCCGATTACCGGATACCTGACAGACCGGTAACACAATGACAATCGGCCACAAGCCGATATCACAATAACAGCGTGCTGCTGTGCAGGAGATTGACAATGAAGAAGACGCTGCTTGCGGCTGGCATCGCCGCCATGATGCTGGGCGCGACCCCGGTCATGGCCAAGACGCTGGTCTACTGCTCCGAAGGCTCTCCGGAAGGCTTCGATCCCTCGCTCTACACTGCGGGGACCACCTTCGACGCGTCGAGCAAGACGGTCTACAACCGTCTGGTCCAGTTCAAGCCGGGTACCACCGAAGTCGAACCGGCCATCGCCAAGAGCTGGGAAATCTCCGACGACGGCCTGGAAGTGACCTTCCATCTGCGCGATGACGTCAAGTTCCAGACCACCGACTTCTTCACGCCGAGTCGAAAACTCAACGCCGACGACGTCATCTGGACGTTCGAGCGTCAGATGGACGAGAACAACCCGTATTACAAGCTCGCCAACGGCAGCTTCGAGTACTTCAATTCGATGTCGATGGGCGAGTTGATCAAGTCGATCGAGAAGGTCGACGATCATACCGTGAAGTTCGTGCTCACCAAGCCCAACGCGCCATTCGTCGCCAATCTGGCAATGGACTTCGCTTCGATCCACTCCAAGGAGTACGAGCAGCAGTTGCTCGACGAGGGCAAGCCGGAGCTGGCCAACCAGCAGCCGATCGGCACCGGTCCGTTTCAGTTCGTCAACTACCGTGAAGATGCGGCCATTCGCTATCAGGCCAACCCGGACTACTTCCGCGGCAAGCAGCCGATCGACAACCTGGTCTTCGCCATCACTTCCGATGCCCAGGTTCGCTACCAGAAGCTGATGGCGGGCGAGTGTCATGTGATGCCGTTCCCGAATCCGTCCGATGTCGAAGAGATGAAGCAGAACGACGACATCAACGTACTCCAGGAAGCGGGTCTGAACGTGGCCTACTTGGCCTACAACACCCAGCAGGCGCCATTCGACAAGCCGGAAGTGCGCAAGGCACTCAACATGGCGATCAACAAGCAGGCGATCATCGACGCGGTGTTCCAGGGCGCTGGCGAAGTCGCCAAGAACCCGATCCCGCCGACCATGTGGGGCTACAACGACGACATCCAGGATGATCAGTACGATCCCGAGAAAGCCAAGCAGATGCTGGCCGATGCGGGCGTCGAGAACCTGAAGATGAACATCTGGGCGATGCCGGTTCAGCGTCCGTACATGCCGAATGCGCGGCGTACCGCCGAGCTGATGCAGTCGGATCTGGCCAAGGTCGGTGTCGATGCGGAGATCGTCACCTACGAGTGGGGCGAGTATCTGAAGCGTTCTTCGGATACCAAGCGCGAGGGCGCGGTCATTCTGGGCTGGACCGGCGACAACGGCGATCCGGACAACTTCATGGGCGTGCTGCTCGGCTGTGATGGTGTCGGCGGTGCCAACCGTTCGCAGTGGTGCCACCAGCCGTTCGACGAGCTGATCCAGAAAGCGCGCACGCTGAGCGATCAGGGCGAGCGTGCCAAGCTCTACGAGCAGGCGCAGGAGATCTTCAAGGAGCAGGCACCGTGGGACACCCTGGCCCACTCCACGGTCTTCATGCCGATCCGCAAGGAAGTGACCGGCTACAAGATCGATCCGCTCGGCGGCCACAGCTTCGAAGGCGTCGACATCAAGTGATTCTCTCCTAGCGAGGACACGGGGCGGCTCTGAAGCCGCCCCGTCTCTTATCGCGCGACTAGCTAGTACTCCAAAATGTTCAAATTCTTTCTGGTCAAGCTGGCGCAGCTGGTCCCGACGTTCATTGGCGTCACCATCGTTGCGTTCGCTTTCATTCGCCTGTTGCCGGGCGATCCGATTCTGCTGATGGCGGGAGAGCGCGGCATCTCGGCCGAACGCTATGCCGAGCTCAAGGCGCAAATGGGTTTCGACCGCTCTCTGGTCGTCCAGTATCTCGATTTTCTGAAGGGGCTGCTGCACGGCGATCTCGGTAATTCCCTGGTGACCCACTCGCCGGTGATGGATGAGTTCATGAGCCGCTTTCCGGCCACGCTGGAACTTTCGCTGTTCGCCTTGGCGTTCGCTGTCATCATTGGCTTGCCGGCCGGCGTGCTGGCGGCGGTCAAGCGTGGCAAGACGCTCGACCATACCGTCATGGGTGTCAGTCTGACGGGCTACTCGATGCCGATCTTCTGGTGGGGCCTGCTGCTGATCATGCTGTTCTCCAGCACGTTAGGCTGGACGCCGGTTTCCGGACGCATCTCGTTTCTGTATTTCATCGACTCCGTCACCGGCTTCATGACCATCGATAGCCTGATCGCCGGCGACTGGGGCGCGTTTCTCTCCGCGCTGCATCACCTGGTCCTGCCTGCGATCGTGCTGGGCACGATTCCGCTGGCGGTCATCGCGCGTCAGACGCGCTCCTCGATGCTCGAAGTGCTGGGCGAGGACTACGTTCGCACCGCGCGCGCCAAGGGGCTGTCGAACTTCCGCGTGATCATGGTGCATACGCTGCGCAACGCGCTGATCTCGGTGGTGACGGTGATCGGCCTTCAGGTCGGCCTGCTGCTGGCGGGGGCGATTCTGACCGAGACGATCTTCTCCTGGCCGGGCATCGGCAAGTGGATGATCGATGCGATCTCGCGGCGCGACTATCCTTCGGTGCAGGGTGGTCTGGTGCTGATCGCGTTCATTGTGATGATCGTCAATCTGCTGGTTGATATCGCCTATGGCGTCATCAATCCACGCATTCGCCATTAAGGGGGCATGACAATGGCTGCAATTTCCACCCCCGCCGCACCCGGGACGTTCCGCTACCAGCTGGCCTCCTTCTGGAGCGATTTCAGCGCCAGTCGCGGTGCGCTGGTCGGCCTGATCTTCATCGTTCTCATTCTGCTGGTCGCGCTGTTCGCGCCCTGGGTCGCCCCGCACGACCCGGCGATGCAGGACCGTTCGGCGCTGCTGGTGCCGCCGGTCTGGCATGCCGAAGGAAGCTGGGACTATCTCCTCGGTACGGATGCCGTGGGTCGCGACATTCTTTCCCGTCTGATCTACGGGGCGCGCTATTCGCTCTCGATCAGCGCCATGGTGGTCATCATCTCGATGGGCGCCGGGATCTTCCTCGGCCTGCTGGCCGGGTACTTCCGCGGCTGGATCGAGACCGTGATCACCCGCGTGATGGACGTGGTGCTGGCATTCCCCAGCCTGCTGCTGGCACTGGGCCTGGTCGCCATTCTCAGTCCCGGCCTGACCAGTGCCATGATCGCCATCGCCATGGTGCAGCTACCCTATTTCGTGCGCCTGACGCGGGCCGCGGTGATCGGCGAGAAGAGTCGCGAGTACGTCATCGCCAGCCGGCTTTCCGGCGCCGGGCACCTGCGGCTGATGTTCAACACGCTGCTGCCCAACTGCATGGCGCCGCTGATCGTGCAGGCGACGCTCTCTTTCTCCACCGCGATTCTCGATATCGCGGCGCTGGGTTTTCTCGGCATGGGCGTCCAGCCGCCGACGCCGGAGTGGGGCGCGATGCTGGCCAATGCGCGCGAGTTCATGGGTAGCGCCTACTGGGCGGTCACGTTCCCGGGGCTGATCATTCTGCTCACGGTATTGATGATCAATCTGATGGGTGACGGCTTGCGCGATGCGCTCGATCCCAAAATGAAGCGTTCATGACGCAGGAGGCTCTTTCATGGCATTACTAGATATCGAAGGGCTCAGCGTTCGCTTCCAGACGAGCAGTGGCCTGTTCGCGGCCGTGGAGGGCGTCAATATCAACGTCGACCGCGGCGAGGTGTGGTCGATCGTGGGCGAGTCCGGTTCCGGCAAGTCCGTGTCGATGCTCGCCACCATGGGCCTGCTGCCGTGGACGGCACAGGTCACCGCCGACAAGATGGCCTTCGATGGCCAGGATCTGCAGCAGTTGAGCTCGCGCCAGCGCCGGCGCATCGTCGGCGGCGAGATGTCGATGATCTTTCAGGAGCCGATGAGCAGCCTCAATCCCTGCTTCACCGTCGGCACCCAGATCGATGAGATGATCAAGCAGCACCTGGGCGGATCGCGCAAGGAGCGCCACGAGCGGGCGCTGGATCTGCTGGCGCAGGTGGGGATTCCCGACCCGGCGCGTCGGATCAAGGCGTATCCGCATCAGCTCTCCGGCGGCATGAGCCAGCGGGTGATGATCGCCATGGCGATCTCCTGCAACCCGCGCCTGCTGATCGCCGACGAGCCGACCACGGCGCTAGACGTCACCATCCAGGCGCAGATTCTCGAGCTGCTGCTGCGGTTGCAGGAAGACACCGGCATGGCGCTGATCCTGATCACCCATGACATGGGCGTGGTCGCGGAGACGGCGAAGCACGTGGTGGTCCAGTACGCCGGCCGCCAGGTCGAGAAGCAGGACGTGAAGTCGCTGTTCGCCAATCCGCGTCATCCCTACACCGAGGCGCTGCTGTCGGCGCTGCCGGAGCGCGCCGGCGATCAGGATCGCCTGCCGACCATTCCCGGCGTCGTGCCCGGTCAGCATGATCGCCCGACGGGTTGCCTGTTCAACCCGCGCTGCCGCTATGCCACCGAGCACTGCCGCGAGGTCGAGCCGGTGGCGGCGCCGGACGATCCGGCCCGTACGTTGTGTCACTATCCGCTCGATCACCCGGCAGCCGGTATGCCGCCTTCGGCCGCTTCGTCGCAAGAGCCACCGCAAGAACCGCTGCCGACGAATCCGTCTTCCCAGAGCTCCTCTCCCCAGAACCCCTCTTTCCAGAACCCGTCGCGACCGGAGGTGCGCCCATGAGCCGTGACGCCGTATTGAGTGCCGTCAATCTCACGCGCCACTATCAGATCAAGGGTGGGCCGTTCTCCAAGCCGGCGACGGTGAAGGCGCTCAACGAGGCCACCTTCGAACTCTATCCCGGCCAGACGCTGGCCGTGGTCGGCGAGTCCGGCTGCGGCAAGTCGACCCTGGCCCGGGTGCTGACGATGATCGAGCCGCCCACCAGCGGCAAGCTGACGATCAGCGGGCACGAGGTATCGTTGAAGGAGGGGCAGCGGCCCCCGGCGGCGTTGCGCCGGGAGGTGCAGATCATCTTTCAGAATCCGTATGGCTCGCTCAACCCGCGCAAGACGGTGGCGACCATGCTGGAAGAGCCGCTCAAGCTCAACCGCAAGGAGATGAGCGCGGCCGAACGACGCCAGGCGGCGCTAGACATGATCGCCAAGGTCGGGCTGCGTCCGGAACATGCCGATCGCTATCCGCACATGTTTTCCGGTGGGCAGCGTCAGCGTATCGCCATCGCGCGCGCCCTGATGCTCAACCCGAAGATTCTGGTGCTGGACGAGCCGGTCTCGGCGCTGGATCTGTCGATCCAGGCGCAGGTGCTCAACCTGCTGGCGGATCTGCAGGACGAGTTCGGGCTGGCCTACGTGTTCATCTCGCACGATCTGTCGGTGGTGCGCCGCATCGCCGACGACGTGATTGTGATGTACTTCGGCCAGCCGGTGGAAACCGGGCCGGCGGAGGAGGTCTTCACCACGCCGCGCCACCCCTACACCCAGGCGCTGTTCTCGGCCACGCCGGTGGCGGACCCCAACCGCCGACGCGAGCGTGTCCACCTCAAGGGCGAGCCGCCGTCGCCGCTGGCGCCGCCGCCGGGTTGCCCGTTCGCCCCGCGCTGCCATCTGGCGACCGAGGCCTGCACCCAGGCCGATCCGCCGCTGGATAGCGTCAACGACCGGGTCAAGGTTGCCTGCATCCATGTCGACCAGGCGGTCGCCAAGTACGCCCGGGCGGGTTGAACCGAAAGCCTCCCGCCCAATGCGAGCGCCGATTGCTGCAAGACAGTCGGCGCTCGGCCCTCATCCTGCCACTCTCGATGTCGCCTCCTGGCGTGCATTGTCTACGCTGTAGTCAGGATCGTTATCCGGTATCGCAACGAGCCGGGTAGTCGAATCGCGTCGTTTACACCCAGACAGTCACGCCAAGTCAATCATCACACCAAGTCAGTCATCACATCAGGAGGTGGCGGTCATGACTCAGCAGATACTGGTACCCATCGATGGTTCGGCCAGCGCACGCCAGGCGCTGGCACATGCGTGCCTGGTCCAGCGTGCGACCCAGGCCAGAATCCACCTGTTGCATGTGCCCGAGGTGCCGGTTGCCAAGGATGCGCTCGGCGCGAAGGTGGGAGCTGCGCCAGCCGACTACACGCCCGAGAAGGGGCGGCTGCTGGGGGAGCGCCTGCTCGAGGAAGCCTGGCAGGCGATGTGTGGCGATTCGGACGAGGTGACCTATCACATCGTGGAAGGGCATCCGGTCGAGACCATCGTGCGGCAGGCGACCGAACTCGGGGTCGACATGATCATCATGGGCAGCCGTGGCCTGAGCGATCTGAAGAGCCTCGCTGTCGGCAGCGTGTCGCACAAGGTGGCGCATCTTGCTCCTTGTGCGGTGCTGACGCTGCACGTGCCCGGCTAGACGCCGGACGAGCGGCTCGCCGTAAGGCCGTCGATCAGGAGATGTCGACCTGATAACGGAAGGTGTTCGCGGCGCCGCGTGAACGCCGGTATTCCAGCGGCGTGCGGTCGTAGCCGAACGCCAGTCGTTCGATCATGACGACCGGCTGGCCGGTGCCAATACCGAGAACCCCGGCGAGTGTCGCGTCGGCCGTCTCGACGGTCAGGGTTTCTCGCGCCGAACCGATCAGCTGCCCGCACTGGGTCTCGTAGAACGGGTAGAGCAGATTGCCGAAATCGTCGGGATCGATCTGTATCAGGGCTTCGAATCGGCTGGCCGGCAGCCAGATTTCTTCGTGATAGACCGTCGTCCCGTCGAGTTCCCGCACTCTCTCCAGTCGAATCACGTTCTCCGACGAAGGCAGTGCCAGCGCATCCGCCACGTAGGACGGCGGTGATGTGAGTTCCCGGGCCAGGATCCGTCCATTGGGAATTCGGCGCTCGCCCCTGGCATCCACCTGGCGGAAGAAACGGAACAGCGAGCTCTCGAAGTTGGGGCGCAGGACGAAGGTGCCGCGTCCCTGGCTGCGCTTCAGCAGCCCGTCCTGGACCAGCGTGTCCACGGCCTTTCTCAGCGTGCCGACGGCGACACCGTAGTGCTTGGTCAGCTCGGCTTCGGTCGGAATCGCGCCGCCCGGCGCCCATTCGCCGGCGGCGATCTTGGCCAGCATGTCGTCGCGCAGGCGCTGGTAGAGCGGCAGGCGTTCGTCGGTCATGGAGCCTGTTCCCTTCATGAATGTTTCCTCCACGATGTTCCAGACAAATGTATCACCTTTGTTTTCATCTTTAGTCGTAACCCCGGAAGAATGCGTCCGATGCGGTGTATGCTTGCGCCCGCTGTTATTCAACTATATGAATAGATCTTTCATTGAGACCGAACGTTTCGTTCGCCGTCACGTGTTCATGTCATTCACCAAGGGCCACTCATGACGCAACTCGCTTCCGTCGCGCTGACCGGCGTCGATACGCATGCGCATATCTTTCACCAGGGGCTGGAGCTGGCCGGCAATCGCCGCTACAGCCCGGATTATGACGCGACCGTCGAGCAGTATCTGGCGCATCTCGATCATTGCGGCCTTTCTCATGGCGTGCTGGTGCAGCCGAGCTTTCTGGGTACCGACAACCGACATCTGGTCGATGCCCTGCGTCGCTTTCCGCAGCGTCTGCGCGGCACGGCGGTGGTGGCGCGTGACGTGACCGAGGAGACGCTGGACGAACTGGCCGAGGCGGGTGTGGTCGGCATTCGGCTCAACCTGATCGGGCAGCCGCTGGAAGACTATCGTAGCGCGTCCTGGCGGACGTTGTTCGCCAAGGTGGCACGGCTCGGCTGGTCGGTGGAGATTCAGCGGGGCGTGGAGGATCTGGGCGAGATCGTGCCGCAGATTCTGCAGTCCGGCGTGGCGGTGGTGATCGACCACTTCGGCTTGCCCGACGGCGAGATCGACCCGGCCAATTCGGATCACCGGACGTTGCTGTCGCTGCTGCCGAGCGAGGCGATCTGGATCAAGTTGTCGGCGACCTACCGCAGCCGCTCGACGCCGGCTCAGGCACGGCGCTCGATCGAGCGTCTGCGCGATGCCTATGGCCATGGCGATCGGCTGGTGTGGGGAAGCGACTGGCCTCACACGCGGTTCGAAGCCCACACCGATTACGACGCCCAGTTCTCGCTGATGGAGACGCTGCTGCCGGACGCCGCCGAACGCCGGAAGATCCTGATCGATAACCCGGCCAGGCTGTTCGGAATCGATCGGGCTGCCTGAAGGCCAGTCGGCCAGGTTTCGTCGAGAAGGGATCCTCGAAAGGGATCGATTGAAAACCCATAAAGACAAGCGCTACGGGGAACAACGTCATGATGAGTCTTCTGGTGGTGGGAGCGATCGTCGTTTCCATCGTTCTGGGATATCGCACCAGGATCAATATCGGTCTGTTCGCGATTGCCTTCGCCTATCTGATCGGCTGCTTCGGGTTGGGCCTGAGCCCCAAGGAAGTGGTTGCCATGTGGCCACTGAAGATATTCTTCATCATCTTTTCGGTGTGTCTGTTCTACAGCTTCGCGATCGTCAACGGCACGCTGGAGAAGCTGGCCGAGCATCTGATGTATCGCTGTCGGCACTTTCCGCACCTGCTGCCCTTTGCCATCTTCCTGGCGGCGGTGGTGATCTCCGCCCTGGGGGCCGGCTATTACACCGTGCTGGCGTTCATGGCGCCGATCACGCTGCTACTGTGTGAGCGCACCCGGCTCAACCTGATCGTCGGCGCCATGGCGGTCAACTACGGCGCATTGGCGGGTGCCAACTTCGTCTCCAGCCAGAGCGGCATCATCTTCCGCACGCTGATGACCAATTCCGGCATTTCCGACGACCAGGCGTTCATCAACAGCTTCGGCATCTTTGCCAGCACCATGATCGTGCCGATCGTCGTTCTCGCTGGCCTGATCCTGTTCAGCCGCAAGCGGGGCGCGGCGATGGTATCGCTGGCGCACGTCGAGCGTCCCGGCCCGCTCGATCGCGAACAGCGCTCCACGCTGATTCTGACCCTGCTGATGATGGCTACCGTGCTGTTGCCTCCGATCGCCAGCCTGGTGCTGCCCGACAACGGCGTCGTGGCACTCATCGATTCCAAGGTGGATATCGGCCTGATCGCCAGCGTGTTCTCGGTCATCGCGCTACTGATGAAGCTGGGCGATGAGCGCAAGGCGATCGCTTCGCTGCCGTGGGGCACGATCATCATGATCTGCGGTGTCGGCATGCTGATCTCGGTGGCGATCGAGGCCGGCACCATCGATCTGCTCGGCTCCTGGATCGGCACCAACATTCCGCCGGTCCTGATCCCCGTGGCGTTCGGCATCGCTGCCGCGTTCATGTCGCTGTTCGCGAGCACGCTGGGGGTGGTCACGCCGGCACTGTTCCCGCTGGTGCCGTCGCTGGCCACCACACTCTCGATCGACCCGATGATCATCTTCATCGCCATCGTCGTCGGCGCACAGGCCACCTCGATCTCGCCGTTTTCCTCCGGTGGCAGCCTGATCCTCGGCTCCTGTCCCACGGACGAGGCGCGCGCGGGGCTGCTGCCCAAGCTGCTGTTCCGTGCGGCCCCGCTGGGCTTCGTCGCTGCGCTGGTGTTCAACCTGATGCTGGCGTTCGTGTTCTAGCAAACCGGCGGTGATTCAGCGGTCCCTCCGGGTATCGACGCCGTTGGGATGCATCGAAGCAGTGGGGATGCATCGAAGCAGTGGGGACGGATCGAAGACGTTGGAATGAGTCGAAGACGTTCGAATGAAAGAAAAGAGGCGACGGAATCCCGTCGCCTCTTTTTTTGCCCGTGACCGGGTTATTCGCCTAGCGTCGGCGGCAATCGCGCCAGATCGCCACTGGCCTTTTCGAAGGCGCGTGCCAGTTGCAACACGCCCCAGTCGTCGCGGGGTCGGCCGATCAGCTGGAAGCCTATCGGCAGGCCGGCGCCGTTGAGTCCGGCCGGCAGACTGATCGTCGGGGCGCCGAGCATCGAGGCGGGAATCACGACTTCCATCCAGCGGTGATAGGTATCCATCGCGCTCCCGGCGATCTCGCGCGGCCAGTGCGTTTCGACGTCGAAAGGAAAGACCTGGGCGCTGGGCATGGCCAGGTAGTCGAAGCGCTCGAACAGCGCGCTCCAGGCCCGGTAGGCATCGCCACGCTGGACGTTGGCCACGTGGATATCCTGCGCCGAGAGCGCCAGACCGCGTTCGACCTCCCACTGCGCTTCCGGCTTCAAGCGCTCTCGGGTGGCGGGGGCGACGTAGAGCGCCCCCAGGTTGCCGGCGACGGCCCAGTGGCGCAGTGTCGTCCAGCTTTCCCACAGCATCTCGGCATCGAACGGCAGGTCGACCGCTTCCACCTCGCAGCCCAGCGGGGCGAAGCGATCCAGTGCCGCTCTGCATTGCGAGAGCACGCCCGCTTCCATCGCCAGATGCCCCTGCCAGTCGCCGAGCCAGCCGATCCGCAGCCCGTGAATGTCGCGGTCGAGCGCGCCGGAGACGCTGCTGCCATCGGGGATCAGCGGCTCCCCCAGCGTGAGCGGGACGCGTGGGTCGAAGCCGGACTGCGTGTCGAGCAGGCGGGCCACGTCTTCGACGGTTCGCCCCATCGGGCCGTTGGTGGCGAGCTGTTGACCGAACGGGTCGGCGACGAGACCGGGTACGCGGCCGAACGAGGGGCGAAAGCCGATCACGTGATTGAAGGCGGCGGGGTTTCGCAACGAGCCCATCATGTCGCTGCCGTCGGCGACCGGCAGCATCCGCATGGCGAGCGCTGCCGCCGCGCCACCGCTGGAGCCGCCGGCGGTGCGCGAAGGATCGAAGGCGTTGCGAGTGGCGCCGAATACCGGGTTGTAGGATTGCGAGCCCAGGCCGAATTCCGGCGTATTGGTCTTGCCGATGAAGATCGCGCCGGCTGCACGCATGCGCTCTGCCATCAGGCTGTCCTGCTGGGCGATCTGGCCGGAGAACAGCGGCGAACCCTGGGTCGTCGGGAAGCCTTGGGCGTCGGAGAGATCCTTGATCGCCTGGGGAAAGCCGTGCATCCAGCCGCGCGACTGCCCCGCAGCGAGTTCGCGATCGGCGAGCTCGGCCTCGGCGAGCAGCGGGGCGCGTTCGCGGCGGGAGACGATGGCGTTGACGACAGGATTCACGGCGTCGATATGATCGAGATAGGCGATCATGACCTCGCGACAGGAGACCGATCGGTCATGGATGCGCTGCGACAGCCTGGTCGCGTCCCAGGTGACGATCTCGTTCAGCGGCGGTCGGACAGGCGTGCGGTCGGAAGCGTTAGACATCGGCAAAGATCCCGGCAAAAGAGGGTGTCGATCAGCATACCGCAGTCAGGTGACTGTCATGCCGCTACGGCACGTCAGGCAGTCTTCTCTCCGATCCGATCTTGATGCAACCGTTCGTCTGGGCGCTCGGATTCGGCCATGCAGCCCTGGGTGACGCCAGGTTCAGCAAAGACGAGACATGCACCCAGCAGAATCCATCGAAGGTCTAACGGCATTCTGGTATGATGTATGACAACATATCGATAGAATCCTGCTTCCGCTTGCGCCATTTTAGCGCGGCGGCAGTCGGCCGAATGTCTGCATACGTTAACCCATGATAAGGGGAATCAGGTGAATTTTTCCAAAGAAGCGGTCGTTACCTCTATCACCGACGGTTTGCTGTCGTTCCCGGTGACCGATTTCGATGCCAACGGCAAGTTCGATGTCGAAAGCTACCGTCGCCGTCTGCTGTGGCTGAAGGAGTATGAAGTTTCCGCCCTTTTCGTGGCTGGCGGCACTGGCGAATTCTTCAACATCACCATCGATGAATATCGTGAAATCGTCAAAGTCGCCGTGGAAACCATCGGTGGGCACGTGCCGGTCATCGCCAGCGCCGGCCAGAGTGCCGAACTCGCCAAGGCGCACGCCAAGGCCGCCCAGGAAGCGGGCGCCGATGGCATTCTGCTGATGCCGCCGTACCTGACCGAGTGCCCGGAATCCGGCATCGTCGAGTACGCCGCCAGCGTCTGCGATTCCACCGACCTCAACGTGATCTACTACAACCGTGCCAACGGCTATCTCACCGTCAATGCCGTTCAGGCATTGGCCGATCGCTGCCCGAACCTGGTCGGCCTGAAAGACGGCAAGGGCGACATGCAGGCGCTCAACATCATCATCAAGACGCTGGGCGATCGCCTCGCCTACGTTGGTGGCGTGCCGACGGCCGAGATCATTGCCGAAGCCTATCTGGCCATTGGCGTCAGCACCTATTCTTCCGCGGTGTTCAACTTCGTGCCGGACATGGCTGTGAAGTTCTACAAGGAACTGCGCAAGGGCAACAGCGAGTTCGTGCGTCAGGCGACTCGCGAGTTCTTCATTCCGTTCGTCACTATGCGCGATACCCAGAAAGGCTATGCCGTCAGTCTGATCAAGGCCGGTGCCGACCTGGTCGGTTATCCGGGTGGCGACGTGCGTGCGCCGCTGACCATGCCCAACGAGAAAGAGCGGGCCACGCTCAAGCAGTTGATCAAAAAAGCCAACGTGCTCTGATCCAGCGTTCAAGGCCATCGGGGCGGCATCGAGCCGCTCCGTGACTTTCGCTGTGAATAGCTTTCGCTGCGAACGACTTTCAATGTGAATCAATGGTTCGGTGACTCTTCACTGTCAGTGAGCGTACGCCGTGCCGTCCGATGGTTGGAGAAACCCATTATGTCGAGCCACGCTACGCCCACTATCACGGATATGAAGGTCATTCCGGTCGCGGGCCGCGATAGCATGCTGCTGAATATCGGTGGCGCTCATTCGCCCTGGTTCACTCGCAACCTGGTCATTCTCGAAGACAGCGCCGGCCATGTCGGTGTCGGCGAAGCGCCCGGCGGTGAGACGATCCAGAAGTCCCTAGAGCAGGCTCGCCCGCTGGTCGTCGGCCAGCCCATCGGCAAGCTGCGCTCGATGGTGGCGTCGCTGCATGCCGCCGGTCGTGGCGCCGATTTCGAGGATTTCGGCAAGGGTTCCTGGACCTTCGAGCTGCGTGTCAATGCGGTGGCGGCGCTCGAAGCCGCTCTGCTCGATCTGTTCGGCAAGTTCCTCGACGTGCCGGTGGCCGAGCTGCTGGGCGATGGCAAGCAGCGCGATAGCGTCGAGGTGCTGGGCTATCTGTTCTTCGTTGGTGATGGTCACGCCACGCCATTGGGCTATCGTCGTGGTACTGAGCGTCGCGGCACCGAAGTTGTCAGTCATGACTGGTACCGCCTGCGCGACGAAGCGGCGATGACGCCGGCGAGTGTCGTCCAGCTGGCCGAAGCGGCGCACGATCGCTACGGCTTCAGGGATTTCAAGCTCAAGGGCGGCGCGCTGCCCGGCGAGCAGGAGATCGAGGCCGTCACCGCGCTTCACGATGCCTTCCCCGAGGCGCGTACGACCATCGATCCCAACGGTGCCTGGTCGCTGGACGAAGCGATCCGGCTATGCAGGAACCTGCACGGCGTCATCGCCTACGCCGAGGATCCCTGCGGAGCGGAGCAGGGCTTCTCCGGTCGCGAGATTCTGGCCGAGTTCCGCCATGCCACCGGTTTGCCGGTGGCGACCAACATGGTGGCCACCAACTGGCGCGAGATGGCCCACGCCCTGATGCTGCGCTCGGTCGACATTCCGCTGGCCGATCCGCATTTCTGGACGCTTTCCGGTGCGGTGCGAGTCTCCCAGCTGTGTCAGGATCACGGCATGACCTGGGGCTCGCACTCCAACAATCACTTCGATATCTCGCTGGCGATGTTCGCCCAGGTCGGGGCGGCGGCCGTCGGCCGCACCACCGCACTGGATACCCACTGGATCTGGCAGGAGGGCGATGCCCGGCTGACCCGTGAGTCGCCGCAGATCGTCGATGGCAAGGTTGCCGTCACCGACGCTCCCGGGCTGGGTATCGAGGTCGACATGGAACAGATCGAGCAGGCCAACGCGCTCTATCGCAGCCTGCCGGCCGGTGGTCGCAACGATGCGATGGCAATGCAGTATCTGATCGACGGTTGGGAGTTCGATCCCAAGCGTCCGGCGCTGGTACGTTGAAATGGCCGTGCGGTGGACGCATGTAGTCAGGATTGCCCGGCGGGAACGATCCCGCTCGGTCACGATGCCGAGACACGATGCCAAAGCGGGTGAAAGACAAGTTGCATCCGGCCTAATGCCGGAAGATGAATGAGTATCCACCATCACTGCAGGAGGCAACATGAATCTGACAGGTGAAATGCTGATCGGTCAGCAGGCCGTCAAGGGTAGTCGCGATCCGATCCAGGCGATCAATCCGGCGACCAACGAGCGCTTGGATCCGAGCTATCCCGGTGGCACTCAGACCGAAGTCGATCGCGCCTGCGAACTGGCGTGGAGCGCCTTCGACAGCTATCGCGAAACCTCGCTGGAGGAGCGCGCCACGTTTCTGGAAACCGTTGCCGACGAGATCGAAGCGATCGGTGATGACCTGATCGAGCGTGCCGTGGCCGAGTCCGGCCTGCCGCAGGGTCGTATCCAGGGCGAGCGGGGCCGTACCTGCGGTCAGTTGCGCCTGTTCGCCAAGACCGTGCGCGCCGGCGAGTGGCTCGATGTCCGTATCGACCCGGCGCTGCCGGACCGCCAGCCGATGCCGCGGGTCGACCTGCGTCAGCGCCACATCGCGCTGGGCCCGGTCGTGGTGTTCGGTGCCAGCAACTTCCCGCTGGCGTTCTCCGTCGCCGGTGGCGATACCGCATCGGCGCTGGCCGCCGGCTGCCCGGTGATCGTCAAGGCGCACGGCGCGCATCCGGGCACCAGCGAGCTGGTGGGTCGCGCCATTCAGGCGGCGGTCAAGAAGTGCGGCCTGCCGGAAGGCGTGTTCTCGCTGATGTACGGCTCCGGTCGTGAAGTCGGCACCGCGCTGGTCACCGATCCGCGTATCAAGGCGGCAGGCTTCACCGGTTCGCGCAGCGGCGGTCTGGCGCTGTGGAAGGCAGCGCAGTCGCGTCCCGAGCCGATCCCGTTCTATGCCGAAATGAGCTCCATCAATCCGGTCTTCCCGCTGCCGGCAGCGCTGAAGGCGCGGGGCGAAGAGATGGGCAAGGCGTTCGTCGCTTCGCTCAACATGGGCGCCGGCCAGTTTTGCACCAATCCGGGGCTGGTGATCGCGATCAAGGGGCCGGAGCTCGATGCCTTCGTCAACGCCGCCAGCGAGGCGGTCAAGGGTAGCGCTGCGCAGACCATGCTCACGCCGGGTATCTTCGATGCCTACGAAAATGGCGTCAGTACCCTGACAGGCAGTGGCAAGGCGAAGGAAGTGGCGCGCGGTCAGAAGGGCGAAGGCCCCAACCAGTGCCAGACCGGCCTGTTCCTAGCTTCCGCTCAGGACTTCCTGAGCAGCGATGCGCTGCAGGAAGAAGTCTTCGGTTCGACGTCACTGGTCGTGGAGTGCGCCGACGCGGCCGAACTCAAGCAGGTGGCCGAACATCTGGAAGGCCAGTTGACCGCCACGCTGCAGATGGACGATGCCGATCTGGACGCCGCCAGGGCGTTGCTGCCGATCCTCGAGCGCAAGGCGGGCCGGATCATGGTCAACGGCTGGCCGACCGGGGTGGAAGTGTGCGATGCCATGGTTCACGGCGGGCCGTTCCCGGCGACTTCCGACTCGCGCACCACGTCCGTGGGCACCGCGGCGATCTTCCGCTTCCTGCGTCCGGTCTGCTATCAGGATCTGCCGGATGCGCTGCTGCCAGAAGCGATCAAGCAGGACAACCCGCTGAAACTGCGGCGCCTGGTCGACGGCAAGCGCGAAGCGTAAGTCGTCGCCGGCAAGGCCGGGCCGTCGTCGACGGTCCGGTCGCCCAGAACAAGAACCTCTGCCTTCAGGGCAGGGGTTCTTGCGTTTGTAGACGGCGCTTTCCGGCACCGGCCGACAGAAGACCAAGATTGGCCACTGGTAGCTCTATCCTTCACGAACGCCTAGAATGAGCGCCGAGTCAAACGACCCCAATGAATTCGACAAGTCAAGGAAAGCCCGTGAATCCGGTTCAGACCACGTTCCAGTACGGTTCGAGTACCGTCACCCTAGAAACCGGGCGCGTTGCGCGCCAAGCCACCGGCGCTGTGCTGGTCACCATGGACGACACTGTGGTGTTGTGTACCGTGGTCGGCCGCAAGGATCTCAAGCCCGGCCAGGATTTCTTCCCGCTCTCCGTGCACTACCAGGAGAAGACCTACTCCGTAGGCAAGATCCCGGGTGGCTTCTTCAAGCGCGAAGGGCGTCCGACCGAGAAAGAGACGCTGACCTCGCGTCTGATCGACCGGCCGATCCGCCCGCTGTTTCCGAAAGGTTTCATGAACGAAGTGCAGGTCATCTGCACCGTGCTCTCCGCCGATCGTAACCAGGACCCCGACATCGCCGCGATGATCGGCACCTCCGCGGCGCTGGCGATCTCCGGCCTGCCGTTCAGCGGTCCCATCGGTGCGGCGCGTGTCGGCTTCACGGAATCACGTGGCTATTTCCTCAACCCCACGGTCGAGGAACTGGACACTTCCGAACTCAACATGGTCGTGGCGGGTACCGACAAGGCCGTGCTGATGGTCGAGTCCGAAGCCCAGGAGTTGACCGAAGACGAGATGCTGGGCGCGGTGCTCTACGCGCATCAGGAAATGCAGGTCGCGATCGATGCGATCAAGTCTCTGGTCAGTGAAGCCGGCAAGCCGAAGTGGGACTGGCAGCCGGCCGCCGCCAACGTGGCGCTCAAGGAAGCCGTCGCCGGCAGCTTCGCGTCCGCCGTGGGCGAGGCCTATCGCATCACCGACAAGATGGCGCGCCAGGATGCGCTGGCCGAGATTCGCGCCAAGGCGATCGAGCAGCTGGCCAGTGGCGATGCGCCGCAGTTCAGCGCCGATGAAGTCAGCGGTGCGCTGGCCAGCCTTGAGAAGCACACCGTGCGTCGTCGCGTCATCGCCGGCGAGCCGCGTATCGACGGTCGCGATCACAAGACCGTGCGCCCGCTGGACATCAACGTCGGCGTGCTGCCGCGCACCCACGGTTCGGCGCTGTTCACCCGCGGCGAAACCCAGGCCATCGTCGTTGCCACGCTGGGTACGCTGCGCGATGCCCAGTTGATCGAGTCGCTGGAAGGCGAGCGCAAGGATCGCTTCCTGCTGCACTACAACTTCCCGCCGTACAGCGTGGGCGAAGCCGGCTTCATGGGCGGTCCCAAGCGTCGCGAGATCGGTCATGGCCGTCTGGCCCGACGCGGTATCCAGGCGATGCTGCCGAGCGAAGCGGACTTCCCCTACACCATTCGTGTCGTCTCCGAGATCACCGAGTCCAACGGTTCCAGCTCGATGGCTTCCGTGTGCGGCTCCTCGCTGGCGCTGATGGATGCCGGTGTGCCGATCAAGGCGCCGGTGGCCGGTATCGCCATGGGTCTGGTCAAGGACGACGATGGCTTCGCCGTGCTGACCGATATCCTGGGCGATGAAGATCACCTCGGCGACATGGACTTCAAGGTGGCCGGTTCCGCCAACGGCGTGACCGCGCTGCAGATGGACATCAAGATCGAAGGCATCAACGAAGAGATCATGGAGACGGCGCTGCAGCAGGCGCACCAGGCTCGTATCGAGATCCTCGACAAGATGAATGCCGTGATCGCACAGAGCCGTAGCGAGGTTTCCGACCACGCGCCGGCGATGCAGACGATCAAGATCTCGCCGGACAAGATTCGCGACGTCATCGGCAAGGGCGGTGCAACGATTCGTGGTATCTGCGAAGAGACCGGCGCCTCGATCGATATCGACGACGACGGCACCGTGCGCATCTACGCCGAAGACCGTGCCGCGGCCAAGCGCGCCATCGACACTGTGCTCGGAATCACCGCCGAAGCCGAAATCGGCAAGCTCTACCGCGGCAAGGTGGTGCGTCTGGCCGACTTCGGTGCCTTCGTCAACTTCATGCCGGGTACTGACGGTCTGGTGCACATCTCCCAGATCGTGCCGGAGCGCGTCAATGACGTGAAAGACTTCCTGAGCGAAGGCCAGGAAGTGACCGTCAAGGTGCTCGATATCGACAACCGCAATCGCGTGAAGCTGTCGATCAAGGAGATCACGCCGGAAGAGAAGGCTGCCTTCGAAGCGTCGCTCGCGATCGAAGAGTAATTCTTCGGCGCTAACCGAAACGCCCGGCCTGCATCACGCAGGCCGGGCGTTTTTTTATGCTGCGCTCATGCCGTAACGGTTCGAGGACGTAACGTGGGCAGATGACGCTTGAGCTGTCGCGAGAATGCCTTCTCCACGAACTCGTAGCTCAGCCAGGAACAGATCGCGATGACGGGCAGACAGATTGCCAGCGCCAGATAGGGGCTGAGCCCGAACTGTTCGGTCAGGACGTAGTTGCCCGACCACAGCACGATCACGTGCAGCAGGTACGTCGAGTAGGACCAGTCTCCCA
Organism: Salinicola sp. 4072; assembly: GCF_036663415.1. Taxonomy (NCBI): domain Bacteria; kingdom Pseudomonadati; phylum Pseudomonadota; class Gammaproteobacteria; order Oceanospirillales; family Halomonadaceae; genus Salinicola; species Salinicola sp. 4072. The sequence goes on from NZ_JAXOVV010000009.1 coordinate 113,208, forward strand.
TCACCTTGAAGATGCGGTTGTCACCGATGCGGGATTCCAGCCCGATGAAGGCGATCACCAGCAGTGCGCTCGGCAGGCCCCAGGCGAAGAACCGCGTAGCCCCGGCAGGATCGTTGTAGCAGAGAATCGTCGCGGTGCTGGCGAGCGCCAGCGCGATCGGCCACCAGCGCCCGCCGGGAATGCCGTAGCGCGAGTAGACGGCGCCGATCCCCAGCCCGAGCAGGAACTGGAAGATGATCGGATCGGTATAGAAGTTGCTGATGAACGGTTGATGCGCGAATAACGTGTTGATGACCACGATGGCCAGCACCACGGCCCACAGTCGCCACTCGCGTTTGAGCACCAGCGAGGCGGCGAAGACGACATAGAACAGCATCTCGAAATTGAGCGTCCAGCCCACCGGCAGAATGGGGTAGTAGCCGTAGCCGGCAGGATTTTCCGTCGGGATGAAGAACAGCGACAGCAGCAACTGCTTCAGGCCCAGGCCATACTCGGGCATGACGTCGCTGGCGAAGTAGATGACCAGCGCAGTAATGGCAGTATAGAGCCAGTAGGCGGGAACGATGCGGACGACACGATGCAGCAGAAACTGCGGCATCGTCAGCCGTTTGCCGCGACTCGAGACGTAGATGACGAAACCGCTGATGACGAAGAAGATATCCACACCCACCTGACCGCGGGTAGAGAACAGATACTCGATCCAGTTATCGGCCTTGAAACCGAAAAACACCTGCATGAAGTGATGAAACACGACGATCCACGCCGCCAGGGTCCGTAGCGCCTGTACCGAAATCAGCATCCCTACTCATCCTTGCCATGAACTCCCAAGACGCACTATGGGAAGGATAAGAAAGGAAAAAGTTCGCTGAATTTACGCAAAATAACAAAACGGTGTTCGGTTCGATCGGGCCGGCCATGGGGCAACGGCCAGCCAGCCCTCGTTCGAGGCGATTACAGCTTGCGCAACGCGACCTGTTCCACCAGATGATCGTGGCCCTTGCGCAGGATCAGGTCGGCACGGGGGCGAGTGGGAAGGATGTTCTCGCGCAGGTTGCGCCGATTGATGTCCCGCCATAGCCCTTCGGCGATCTCGAGCGCTTCCGCTTCTCCGATCTGGGCGTAGCGGTGAAAGAACGAGTCGGTGTTCTGGAAGGCGGTCTGTCGCAACAGCTTGAAGCGTTCCAGGTACCAGTCGTGAATATGGTTTTCCTCGGCATCGATATAGATCGAGAAATCGAAGAAGTCCGACACGAACGGCACCATCTTGCCGTCTTCCGGAAGATCACGAACCTGCAGCACATTGATGCCCTCGACGATCAGGATGTCGGGGCGGTCGACCGTCTGGTATGCGTGTTCGCGCACGTCATAGGTCAGGTGCGAATAGAGCGGTGCCTGGACGTTGCGGGCCCCCGCCTTGATCCAGGAGAGAAAACGCAACAGGGCGCCGATATCGTAACTCTCGGGAAAGCCCTTGCGCGCCATCAGGTCCTTGTCGCGCAGCGTGGCGTTGGGGTAGAGAAAGCCGTCGGTCGTGACCAGGTCGACCTTGGGGCTGGAAGGCCAGCGCGCCAGCAGCTCCTTGAGGATGCGCGACGTGGTGGACTTGCCCACGGCGACGGAACCGGCGATGCCGATGATGAATGGCGTCTTCTGGGTGTCGTCGATGTCCAGAAAGCGCTTGCGCTGGGCGTAGAGCCGCTGGCTGGCTTCGACGTAGGAAGAGAGCAGGCGCGACAGCGACAGATAGATCCGCCGGACTTCGCCCAGATCGATCGGATCGTTGAGCGAACGCAGCCGCTGCAGTTCCTCGGCGGAAAGCGTCTGTGGCGTGTCGGCGCGAAATTCGGCCCACTGCTCGGCCGTGTAGAACTGATACGGAGAGAAGGGGTCCGGTCTCAATTGGTTCATCGGGTCTCTTTCGCTGACGAGCTGGCGGCGGGGTCGAGGCGCCGCCAGAGGCTATGGGTCTTTATTGTCGACATCTTCAAATTGTCTCAGCTGCATGGGCTGAATGCCACGCGTATCGACCGCGCCCTGTTCGACGAAGCCCAGGCGCCGATAGAGATCGATCGCGGGCCGGTTGTCGGTGAAGACGTTGAGCGTGACGTGCTCGGCGCGACGCTGCCGTGCTTCCGCCAGCAGCCGGCGACAGAGCGATTCGCCCAGCCCGCGGCGCCGATGGGCTGGCGAGACGATGATCCGCGCCAGATGGTAGTGGCGCTCGCCCTTGATGACGAGCTGGCCGAAGGCGATCGGTTCGCGTTCCGAGACGAGGCAGAACGAGGGCAGGCCGCCGCCATCGATTTCCCGCCACAGCGTGGGGCCGTCCGTCGGCCACGACAGGCCGGGTCCGGCCCAGCGTTCGAGAGCCTTCGGTGTCTCGACCCATTCGGCGATAGGCGTCAGGTCCGTCGGCAAGGCCGGCCGCCAGTGCACGTCAGCCATGGCGAGTGCCGGCTTCAGCAGGACGAGACGCGACGGCGAGGTTATCGATCAGACGTGTCGAGCCGAGATAGACCGCGCCCAGCAGCCGGCCTTCGTCATGCCTGGCGGCGTCGAACGGTGCCAGTGACGGAGCCCTGAGCTCCAGATAGTCGAGCCGAAAGCCGGCCTCCTGCAGCGTTTGCCTGGCTTCTGCCAGGGCGGTAGCGGGCGACTGGCCCCGAGCCAGCGCGTCTCCACAGCGTGACAGCGTCCGGTAGAAGGCCGGTGCCAATGCCCGGTCTCCGGGAGAGAGATAGCCGTTGCGGGAGGAGAGCGCGAGGCCATCTTCGGCCCGAACGGTGGGGACGCCGACGATCTCGATCGGAAAGTGCAGGTCGGCGACCAGCTTGCGAATCACCGCTAACTGCTGAAAGTCCTTCTCGCCAAAACAGGCGATATCCGGCTGGACGAGATGAAACAGCAGTGACACCACCGTGGCGACGCCATCGAAGTGGCCGATACGGGTGCCGCCGCAAAGCCCCTCGGAGACGTCGGGCACGTGAACCTGGGTCTGCGTCTCCAGCCCGTTGGGGTAGAGCGTCTCGACGGCGGGGGCGAACAGCAGGTCGCAGCCGCGCGCCGTCAGCAGCTCGCGGTCGCGGTCGAGCGTGCGCGGATACTGGCCGAAATCCTCGCCGGCGCCGAACTGCAGTGGATTGACGAACAGCGTGGCGACCACGACATCGGCCAGCGATCGCGCCCGGTCCACCAGCGTCAGATGGCCTTCGTGCAGATTGCCCATGGTCGGTACCAGCGCGACGGATCGCCCCGCCATGCGGTGCTCGTGCAGCCGCTCGCGCAGCGGCGCAATATCGTGCAGCGTCTGCATCAGAAACAGTGCTCCTCGGCCGGGAAACGGCGGGACTTGACCGCTTCGTCATAAGCGCGGAACGCCGCTTCGATACTCTCCTGGCCCGTCAGGAAGTTCTTGACGAAGCGGGGCACGTAGCCGCTGTTGAGCCCCAGGGTGTCGTGCATGACCAGGATCTGGCCATCGACGTCCGGCCCGGCACCGATGCCGATGACAGGCACGTCGACGGCCTCGCGCACTGCTCGCCCCACGGCCCGGGGCACGCATTCGAGCAGGATGACGGCGGCGCCGGCTTCCACCAGCTGGCGCGCGTCCGCGACGATACGGTCGGCGGCGTCGGCTGCCTTGCCCTGCACCTTGAAGCCGCCGAGCTGGTGGACGCTCTGCGGCGTCAGGCCGAGATGGGCACAGACCGGCACGCCGCGACGAGAGAGTTCGCGAATGCCTTCGGCCATCCACGCCTCGCCCTCGATCTTGATCAGCTCGGCGCCGGCACGCATCAACTCGCCGGCATCGCGCAGCAGCTGGCCGATATCGGCGTTGCTCATGAACGGCAGGTCGACCATCAGCAGGCTTCGCTGCTTGCCCCGCGCCACACACGCCGTGTGATAACGGATGTCCTCGAGGGTCACCGGCAAGGTGCTGGCATGGCCTTGCAGCACCATGCCCAGCGAATCGCCGACCAGCAGCACATCGACCCCGGCGGTATCGGCGCAGCGCGCCAGGGTGGCATCGTAGGCGGTCAGGCAACTGAAGGCTTCACCACGCGTCTTGCAGTCGCGCAGCGTATCGAGGGTAACGCGCTTCATGTTTTCTACTCCCAGGGACGGCTGGCCCCGCTCGCCGACAGGCGCCCTGTCGCGGCGGCGGGGATGGGCGGCGACAGGGTGCCCCGCAATGGCAATGCGGAGCAGAGTGTAATGGGTTGTCGGCAAGACGCAACAAGACGTTAGCGGCAGGCGTGAGCCACGGGGATGGGTTCAGTCGTGCAATCGACTCAGCGTCTGATCCGTGAGACGTGCGGCAAGCGCCAGCGGCGTTTCGCCATCGATGGATAGCGTCGGGGCGATTTCGGCGAGAGGCTCGAGCACGAACCGGCGACGAGACATCTCGGGGTGAGGAAGCGTCAGGCGTGGCGTGTTTTGCTGTAGGCCCGCGTACCAGAGCAGGTCCAGGTCTAGCGTGCGCGGCCCCCAGTGGCGTTCGCGTACCCGCCGATGACGCTGTTCGAGCGCCTGAAGCTGATCGAGCAGCGCCAGCGGCGAAAGCCGGGTACGGATGGCGGCAACGGCGTTGATGAAGTCCGGCTGATCCTGAGGGCCGACCGGCGCGCTGGTGTAGAGAGAAGAGCGGGCGACGCATTCGCTCAAGGGCAGCGACGCCAAGGCCGAGAGCGCTCGCTCGAGCTGATCCCGTGGCGCTTCGAGGTTGCTGCCCAGGCCGATGTAGGCCAGGGCATGATGCTCGCGCTCAATCATCCAGCGTCGGTGGTGTCGGCTTGTTGGTCGGGCGCCGGCGTTTGCGCGGACGGCGTCGGCGTGGCTTGGGGGTCGGTCCGGCCGGATTGCCGCCATCGGTATTCGCCAGCAGCTGGCGCTGACCCTCTTCGTCGGCCTGCTGGAATTCGGTCCACCATTCACCGAGCCCCGGCGCCAGTTCGCCGGCTTCCTCTCGCAGCAGGAGGAAGTCGTAAGCGGCGCGGAAGCGGGGATGCTCCAGCGTCTGGAAGACTCGACGGCCCCGGCGGCGGGGCAACTGTTGCTGGAGATCCCAGATATCGCGCATCGGCATGCTGAAGCGCTTGGGGATGGAGGTGTGCTGCAACTGGCGGCTGATGACCTGTTGCGCGGCGGCCTGCTGGGCCGGGACTGCCGGCAGGTCCTGCTCGTGGACGACACGCAGGGTGCGTTGCTGTACACAGGGCCACAGCAGGGCGCCGAACAGGAAGGCGGGTGTTACCGGGCGCTCCTGAGCGATACGGGCATCGGTATTGGCCAGCGCCTGCTCGATGAGCTTGACCGCCCAGGGATGCTCTTCGAGAACCTCGTCGCTTTCCGGGAACAGCATGGCGAACAGGCCGTGTTCGCGCAGCACCCGGAAACTCTGCACCGCATGGCCGGTGAGGAACAGCTTGAGCACTTCCTCGAACAATCTTGCCGGGGGGATCTGCAAAAGCAGCGGCGCCAGCTCGCGAATCGGCGCTTCGGTCTCTTCGGCAATGCGGAAGTCGAGCTTGGCGGCAAAGCGCGCGGCTCGCAGCATGCGTACCGGATCTTCACGATAGCGCGTCTCCGGGTCACCGATCAGCCGGAGTACGCGGTCTTCCAGATCCTGAAGGCCGCCGGTCCAGTCGTGAATGGCAAAGTCGGTGACGCTGTAATAGAGCGCATTGACGGTGAAGTCGCGACGAATCGCGTCCTCTTCGACGCTACCCCAGACGTTGTCGCGTAGCAGCAGGCCTTCATCCGACTGCTGGCTAAGGTTGCCGGTATGCTCTTCGCCGTGGCGGCCGCGGAAGGTGGTGACTTCGATGACTTCGCGGCCGAAACGCACGTGAACGATACGAAACCGTCGGCCGATGATGCGCGAATTGCGAAACAGCTGGCGCACTTCGTCCGGCGTGGCGTTGGTGGCGACGTCGAAATCCTTGGGGCGGTTGCCGAGCAGCGAGTCGCGAATGCAGCCGCCGACCAGGTAGGCGTCGTAACCGGCGCCGTTGAGCCGGTAAAGCACCTTGAGCGCGCTCTCGCTGAGGTTCTGGCGCGAGACATTGTGTTCGTCGCGAGGCAGGACTTGTCGGGTGGGCGTAGTGTCTTCGGTCACTGACGCGGATTCCGGACCGAAGAGAGTCTTCAAACGTTCACCGGGACGTTGGAGAAAACGGGAAAATCCTTTGAACATGCGGCGAAATCGACTCGCGAGGTAGCAAAACTCCAGTGTAGCGGAGCCCGGAAGGCTTGCAAAGGCAGCGAGGCCTGCCGCTTTTTCCCCGGACCGCCAGCCTGGCTTCGAAACGTCGTCATGAAACGACGATAGTAAAAGGGGAGACCCGATGGGCCTCCCCTTAAGATACTTCGCAACGTCCATGCCGCTTCTTCTTGTTCGTGATGGCGCATCGCCTTGAATACGCACCACAGTCGCTGAACGATAGTGCAGTCACTGGCTTGTCGTTGTCAGCCTTGCTGTGTAGCGACCACCTCGTATTCAAAACAATAATCCAACCACGACAGGCAATGCCCTTTCTCGGTTCTTGTTGTTGTTCCGAGAAGTCTTCCTATCACGGGGAGGCTTGTTATTGTTGCCCCGTCGATGAAGAGCGTCGCGTCCTGATTTTGCGTCGGCTCGAGAACGATTGTTATTGTTCGTGTTCTCGTTCGCACTTGGCTGATCTTGTTGTTGTTGAGCCAGTGGCGATCTGCCTTCCTAGTTCGAGTGCCATATTGTCGTTGTTATGGGCACTTCGGGAATCTCGATCGACGGTTGTCGTTGTTGGGGCCGATCGTCATCCGCTGTTGTTTTTCTTGTCTTAGTTACTGCACTTGCCGTGCCACTCCGTATTTTTCTTATTGATATCAATAACTTGAATTCATCCGGTTGTGCCAATGCCATGGGGTGAGCCGGGTCATGACGGGTCCGATGATTCATGAAAGGGCATCCGAGACCGATCATGCCTATTTGTGGTGCATCCCCCCACGGCGCAATGGCGACAGGGTGGCGCAAAACGGCGCGATTTTCGCTTAGACAATAGTCTTCAATCGAAGGGGGGAAGCTGCAATCAAAGAGGTGAGCAGCCACCGGCGGTCTGTCATCGAGAGCGCCGGCTGCGGAGGAAACACGGAAAGTCGCCTGGTCAGCAATAGTCGCGGGTGGGTCTTGCCGCCAGCTTCTCGGGCGTCCAGTGCTGGCAGGCATGCGCCAGCTGCAGGGAGACCGGCGCCTCGCGCAGCTCGGATGGCGGCTGCTGATCCAGTAGCTGTAGCGCCCGGTGAAGCAGTGGCGGAGCCAGCTCGGGCTGATGGGGGATGGCGGTCGCGAGATTCTGCTTGGAGAGTTTCTGACCATCGTCTCCCAGAATCAGCGGTAGATGCAGGTATCGTGGTTCCGGATACGCCAGTGCCGCCTGAAGCTGACGCTGCCAGGGAGTGTTGTCGAGCAGATCGTAGCCGCGAACGATATCGGTAATGCCTTGGTCTGCATCATCGACCACCACAGCAAGCTGATAGGCCCAGAGGTCATCCTTGCGCTTGATGACCACATCGCCCTGAAGCGTCGGGTCGTGGCACTGGTAGCCGAACAGCCGGTCCTGCCAGGCGATCGGCTGAGGGCCCTTGTCGGTGCGCAGACGCCAGGCCTGCGGGCGTTCGGGATGCCGTGGACCCTGGCGACACCAGCCCGGATAGTGGCCGTAATCCTGCCACTCCCGGCGCGAACAGCCACACGGATACGCCATGCCGTCGGCGACCAGCCGATCCAGCGCCGCCTGGTACGCCTCGCCACGATCGCTCTGGTAGCGGACTTCGCCGTCCCACGTCAGGCCGAATGCTTCCAGTTGGCGGCGAATGATGTCGTCGGTGCCGGGCGGGCAGCGTGGCGGATCGATGTCCTCGATTCGCAGCAGCCAGCGGCCGCCGACAGCCCGGGCGTCGAGCCAGCTACCCAGGGCGGCGACCAGCGAACCCAGGTGCAGTGGCCCCGAGGGCGTGGGAGCGAAGCGTCCAATGTAGCGTTGGGGGGAGATCATGGATGTCAGCGGCAATCGATATCCAGAGGGGAAAAACAAAACGGGCACCGATGAGGGTGCCCGTCGTATGGGACTGCGTCCGGAACGGCTGCTCAGCCGCCGAGCTGCTTCTCCTTGAGCTCGGCCAGAGTCTTGCAGTCGACGCACAGGGTGGCGGTGGGGCGCGCTTCGAGACGGCGGATGCCGATCTCGACGCCACAGGCTTCGCAGAAACCGTAATCGTCTTCGTCGATCTTCTCGATCGTTTCGTTGATCTTCTTGAGCAGCTTGCGTTCGCGATCACGGGTACGCAGTTCCAGGCTGAAACCCTCTTCCTGCGTGGCGCGATCGGCAGGGTCGGCGAAGTTGTTGGCCTCTTCCTGCAAGTGGCGAACCGTACGGTCGACCTCTTCCATCAGATCCTGTTTCCAGCCCAGGAGGATCTCACGGAAATGCGCAAGTTGCTTTTCATTCATATACTCTTCACCCGGCGCCGGCTGGTACGGGGTGAATTGGCTAGGCGCTTCCGTTTTCTTTTCCGCTACTGGCATGGGGGCTGCCTCGTTACGCAAGTGTCGTGACGCGTTTGATCTGGCCGAGAATCGGCCGGGGCAGCGTCTGCCACTGCCCGAAGCCATGCTTATTTAGCGAAAAAGCGGCCAATTTGCAACCAAATGGACGCTTTATTTTTCTCATCCCCGGCCGGAAATTCGGGAGTCGAGCCGTGCTCTCCGGTATGCGCCGACAGCGCCCCGCCCCTTTGATGAACCGGTTCTTCCGAGCCTCATGCTTTCTGGATCGACACCGTATGCACTATCCCGCTCTCGTTCCCGGCATCCTGCTGCGACGCTACAAGCGATTCCTGGCCGATATCGAACTCGAGGAGGGGCGCGAGGTCGTGGCGCACTGTCCCAATACGGGCTCCATGCGAGCCGTCAACGTGCCGGGCTGTCGCGTATGGCTTTCCGAGAGCACCAATCCTGCCCGCAAGCTGGGCTGGACCTGGGAGTTGATCGAGCTGCCCGATGGCAAGGGCGGCGTCGAGTGGGCGTCGGTACACACGGGGCGGACCAATGCGCTGGTGGAAGAAGCCCTGCACGGCGACGTCATTCCGGAACTGGCGGGCTTTGACGAGCTCAAGCGGGAGGTCAGCGTCGAGGGCGCCAGGCTCGATTTCCGGCTGCGGGATGCGAATGCTCAGGACACTTTCGTCGAGGTCAAGCAGGTCACGCTCAAGGAGAGCGACGGCCATGGCTATTTCCCCGACTCGGTCAGCGAGCGGGGCCGGCGTCATCTCGAGGTGCTCGCCGAGCTGGTCGATCAGGGGCATCGTGGCGTACTGCTGTTCTGCGCGGCACACACGGGCATCGACGATGTGGCACCGGCGGCGCATCTCGATCCGGCCTACGCGCGAACGCTGCGAGCGGTCGCCGCCCGCGGGGTGGAGGTGCTGGCTTATGGCTGCCGGGTGACATGGGTCGAAGGGCGACCCGGCGCGATGACACTGGATCGCCGTTTGGGCGTGGACCTGGAACGGTGCTGGCCCGCGAACGAAGCCGAATCGCGCTAACGCCCGCGGCGGACGCGGAAGATCGCCGTTTCGCCGAACAGGTTGGGCCAGAGCCGCGATGTCCAGTGACCTTCGTGGTCGGCGCTGCCGACTGCTTCGTCGACGATGGTGACGCCCTTGTCGCGGCACAGGCTGGCGAAGTCCTGAAACGTCGACAGATGAATGTTGGGCGTGTCGTACCAGGCGTGCGGCAAGGAGCGCGAAACCGGCATGCGACCGCGGAAGGTCAGATGCAGGCGATGCTTCCAGTAGGCGAAGTTGGGGAAGGCGATGATGCACTCCGGAGCGACCCGCAGCATCTGGTCGAGCATGGTGTCCGGGCGGCGCAGTACCTGCAGCGCCTGAGTCATGATCACCAGATCGCAGGCATCGTCGACGAAGTTGCCCAGACCGTCGTCTAGGTTCTGTTCGAGCACGTTGACGCCCTTTCCCAGACAGGCGGCGATGCCATCGGGATCGATCTCCAGGCCATAGCCGGTGACGTTCTTGTGGCGAGCCAGCGCCGCCAGCAGCGTGCCGTCACCGCACCCCAGGTCGAGAACATGGGCGTCGCTGGGGACCCAGTCGTAGATCAATTGAAGATCCGCACGCATCAGGCTGTCTCCCCGGTGATGTCGGCGTGGATGCGCCGCATGTAGCTGCCGAAAACCGCTTCGTACTGGTCGTTGGGTAGCAGGAATGCATCATGGCCGTGGGGCGAGTCCACGTTGACGTAGCTGACCGCCTTGCCCGCTCGCAGCAGGGCGTTGACCAGTTCCCGCGAGCGCGCCGGCGCGAAGCGCCAGTCGGTGGTGAAGCTGACGACCAGGAACGGGCACGTCGCCGGCGCCAGCGCTGCCGCCAGGTCGCCATCGTGCTGCCCCGCGGGATCGAAGTAATCCAGCGCCTTGGTCATCAGCAGATACGTGTTGGCATCGAAGCGGGTCGAAAAGGTATCGCCCTGATGGCGCAGGTAGGATTCGACCTGGAACTCCACGTCATAGCCGAAACTCAACTGATCGCTGCGCAGGTCGCGGCCGAACCGCGAGCCCATCGAATGTTCCGACAGATAGGTGATATGGCCGATCATTCTGGCCAGCTTCAGGCCGAGCTTGGGAATCGCGTCGTGGTCCGCATACCAGCCGTCGTGGAAATCCGGGTCCGAGCGGATCGCCTGTCGCGCCACTTCGTTGAAAGCGATGTTCTGCGCCGATAGCCGCGGCGTGGCCGCGATGACCGCGGCGTTGGCAACGCGTTCCGGGTAAGCGATCGTCCATTGCAATGCCTGCATGCCGCCCAGACTGCCGCCGACGACCGCAGCGAAGCGCTCGATGCCGAGCTGGTCGGCCAGGCGCGCCTGGCTGTGGACCCAGTCCGCGACCGTCATGACCGGAAACGTGGGGCCCCACCGATGGCCGGTCTGCGGGTTGATGCTGGCGGGGCCAGTGCTGCCGTGGCAGCCACCCAGGTTGTTGAGCGAGACAACGAAGAAGCGATCGGTGTCGATCACCTTGCCGGGACCGACATAGGCGTCCCACCAGCCGGGTTTGCGCTCGTCGACGGTGTGGTATCCCGCCGCATGATGGTGGCCGGAGAGCGCATGACAGATCAGAACCGCGTTGCTGCGGTCGGCATTGAGCGTGCCGTAGGTCTCGTAGACCAGCTCGAAGCGTTCGAGCGTCTTGCCGCAGGCCAGGGCCAGCGGCGACTCGAACGTCGCGGTCTGTGGTGTGACCAGACCGACGGAGTCGGCGGGGAAGGAAGCGGACATGAAACGGAATAGTCTCCAGGTTCAACCAGGACTCACGATCAGGACTCACGATCGATAGCTATCGGTGCGTCCGCACGCCGCCAGCTGCGATCCGGCAATGACCCGGACGTATCTGGCCGGATCATTGCCGAGTGTATCGCTGACGACGGTAACGGCGGGCCGGTGCTAGAAGCCGACCAGCGCGCCCGGCAGGCCGGCAGCGCGTGCCAGCGAGCCCACGACGACGCTGTCGAGCAAATTGATGGCGATGAACACCACGATCGGCGACAGGTCGATCATGCCCAGCGGTGGAATCACGCGGCGCACCGGTGCCATGATCGGTTCGACGATCTGCATGACCAGCAGCGCGCCCGGATGGCTGGCTCGCGGTGCCACCCAGCTCAGGATGATCATGATGATCAGCGCGAAGAAGTAGATCTTGAGAATCGCGTTGAGCACGCCGGCGATCCCCGCCAGCAGCAGGCCCTGAAGCGGGGGCATGCCGAAGCCGGCGATCTGGAAGACGGCGATGATCACGATGACCTTGAGCAGAAAGCCCACGAACAGTGTGGCGATATCGATACGGCCGACGGGGCGCAGAAACTTCTGGATCGGCGCGACGACCGGCTGCGTTGCCTTGACGATCCCCTGGCTCATGGGGTTGTAGTAGTCCGCCTGCGAAAATTGCAGCAAAAAGCGCAGCATCAGCACAAACAGATAGATGTTGACCAGCGTGTTGACCAGCATCAGGCCGGCGCTTCCGAGATTACTGCCCATGACTTTCTCCTAGTGATTCGGCGAGTTCCATTCCGACTCGGTTCAATTCTTGTTTCACTCCCCCGAGAGCTCGCGCGACAGTTCGCGGGCGCGTTCGGCGCAGGCTCGAGTGGCGCGACCCACGATATCCGCCAGGCCCGCTTCCTCGAATGTCTGGATCGCACGCTCGGTGGTGCCATTGGGTGACGTGACGCGCCGGCGCAGTTCGGCGGGATCGAATTCGCTCTCCCGCGCCATCTTGGCGGCGCCGAAGGCGGTCTGCAACGCCAGCCGGCGAGCGCTCTCGGCGGACAGGCCCAGTTCGACGCCGGCCGCTTCCAGCGACTCCATGAACAGGAAGAAGTAGGCCGGGCCGCTGCCGGAAATGGCGGTGACGGCCTCGATCTGGGCTTCCTGCTCGACCCATTCGACCAAGCCTACCGATTCCAGCAGTTCGGTGGCGAGTCGGCGCTGAGCATCGCTGACCCGATCGTTGGCGTAAAGGCCACTGGCGCCCGCACCGACCAGCGAGGGCGTATTGGGCATGCAACGGATCAGGGCCAGACCGCCGCCCAGCCAGCGATCCAGCGTCGCGACGTCGAGCCCGGCCGCCACCGAGACGATGAGTGGGCGACGCGCCTGGACGGATTCGCGTAGCGACAGGCAGAGGTCGCGCATCATCTGCGGCTTGACCGCCAGCACCACGACATCGGCCTCTTCGATCGCGGCCAGATTGTCCTGCATTGTGCGGATGCCGTAACGCTGGCTGATGGCGTCGCGTTTTTCCTGGCTACGCGACGTGGCGACGATGGCCTCGGCGGGGTAACCGCTGCCGAGCATGCCACCGAAGATGGCGCTGGCCATGTTGCCGGCGCCGATAAAGGCGATATGGCTGGGCTGGGGCGAGTCGGTCATGGCAGAGTCCTTGAGAGTAGTCCTGTCGGTCTAGGAAGAGGCGGGCATCGATACCGTCAGCTTCTGTCAGCTTCTGAAAGGAGGGCGGCTGCCGAAGATGGCGGTACCCAGGCGAACGATGGTGGCGCCCTCCAGGACGGCGGCTTCCAGATCGTTGCTCATGCCCATTGAAAGCGTGTCCAGGGGCGCGTCGGGGAAGCGCCGCTGCAATTCGGCCAGCGCGTCGGCGACCTGGCGAAAAGCGTGGCGCTGCTGCTGCGGATCGTCGCTGGGCGCAGGCAGTGCCATCAGCCCGCGCAGGCGCAGGTTGGGCAGCGACAGCAGCGACTCGGCGAGTGCCGGCAGCGCAGCGAGTTCGACGCCCGACTTGCTGGATTCGCCGCTCACATTGAGCTGCAGACAGACATTGATGGCACCCAGTTCGGCAGGGCGCTGTTCGGAAAGCCGGCGCGCGATCTTCTCGCGATCGACGCCATGCACCCAGCTGAAATGCTCGGCCACGTCGCGGGTCTTGTTGGATTGCAATGCGCCGATGAAGTGCCATTCGATGTCGTCGAGATCGGCCAAAGCCTGCTGTTTTTCCAGCGCTTCCTGCAGATAGTTCTCGCCGAAGGCGCGTTGACCGGCCATATAGGCCTGACGCAGCATGTCCGCAGGTTTGGTTTTGCTGACAGCAAGCAGGCGGGCGGCGTCGTTCGGGCGATCGGCCGCGGACAGCGCAGCTCGAAGGCGCTCGCGGGCGCTTGAGAGAGACTCGGACACCGAGGCTTCTGGCATACTGTATGAAGACCTTACGCAGGGGATCGAATAAAAACCCATGGATATTACCGAACTGCTGGCGTTCTCGGCAAAGCAAGGCGCCTCCGACCTGCACCTTTCGGCGGGATTACCCCCCATGATTCGGGTCGACGGCGACATGCGTCGTCTCAACGTGCCGGCGCTTGACGACGGTCAGGTGCGTCGTCTGATCTACGACGTCATGAACGATCGGCAGCGCCGCGACTTCGAAGCTGCGCTGGAAACCGACTTTTCTTTCGAAGTCACCGGTGTATCGCGTTTTCGTGTCAATGCGTTCACGCAAGGGCGCGGCGCTGGCGCGGTCTTCCGTACCATTCCCAGCAATGTGATGACACTCGACGATCTCGGCCTGGGAGATGTCTTCCGCCGGTTGTCGATGCTGCCGCGCGGCCTGGTACTGGTGACGGGGCCGACCGGCAGCGGCAAGTCGACGACGCTGGCGGCGATGATCGACTACATCAACAGCAATCGCCAGGAACACATCCTCACGATCGAGGACCCGATCGAATTCGTGCACGAGAGCAAGCGCTGCCTGATCAACCAGCGAGAGGTGCATCGCGATACCAAGGGCTTCGCGCCAGCGCTACGGTCGGCGCTGCGCGAGGATCCGGACGTCATCCTGGTGGGCGAGCTGCGGGATCTGGAAACCATTCGGCTTGCATTGACGGCGGCCGAGACCGGGCACCTGGTGTTCGGCACCTTGCATACCACCTCGGCGGCCAAGACCATCGACCGGATCATCGATGTCTTCCCCGGAGACGAGAAGGGCATGGTGCGCTCGATGCTGTCGGAATCTCTGCAGGCGGTGATCTCGCAGACGTTGCTCAAGCGCGAGGGCGGTGGCCGTGTCGCGGCCCACGAGATCCTCGTGGCCACCTCGGCGATCCGCAATCTGATTCGGGAAGGCAAGGTCGCGCAGATGTATTCGGCGATTCAGACGGGCGGCGGCCTGGGCATGCAGACACTGGATGCGGCGCTGTCCCGATTGGTGACCGATGGTGTGGTGACGCGCCAGGAAGCCCATGCCAAATCGCGTGCCGGGCTCGATCAATGAGTTCGTGCCCCGGCAGCCGGTATCAGGACATGACATGACCCCCTCTCAATGGTTTGAGCAACTCCTCGACATCATGCTGGCCAAGCAGGCTTCGGACCTGCTGATCTCTACCGGCGCGCCTCCGTGTCTGAAACTGGATGGCAAACTGGTGGCGCTGGGCGATGTGCCGCTGCAACCGGATCAGGTGCGTGAGCTGGTCGCCATTGCCCTGCCCCAGGGGCGCCGGGAGGCGTTCGAGGCGGAGCACGAAGCCAATTTCGCTCTGAGCCTTAGCGGCAAGGGGCGTTTTCGCGTCAGTGCCTTCTTCCAGCGCAGCCAGCCGGCGATGGTCGTTCGGCGGATCGCTTTCGATATTCCCGATCTCGAATCGCTGGGGCTGCCGGACGTGACGGGAACGCTGGCTTCCATCCGGCGCGGGCTGGTGCTGGTAGTCGGCGGGACCGGCAGCGGCAAGTCGACGACGCTGGCATCGATGATCCAGCACCGCAATCGGACGGTCGGCGGCCATATCATCTGTATCGAAGATCCCATTGAATACATGCACCCGCACCAGCGCGGCATCATCAATCAGCGGGAAGTGGGCATCGATACCGAGTCCTACGAAGTCGCGCTGAAGAACGCTCTGCGCCAGGCTCCCGACGTGATCGTGATCGGCGAGATCAGAAGCCGCGATACCATGGAGCTGGCGCTCAGCTTTGCCGAAACCGGGCATCTCTGTCTGGCCACTTTCCATGCCAACAACGCCGACCAGACGATCGAGCGCATTCTCAGTCTGTTCCCGCCGTCCCGGCAGGAGCAGATCGGGATGGACCTTTCGCTCAACCTGCGCGCCGTGGTCGCTCAGCGGCTGCTGCCGCGTCAAGACGGCTCCGGGCGCTGCGTGGCGACCGAGGTTCTGCTCAAGTCCCCCTTGATCAGCGAATTGATCCGGCGCGGTGAGGTGGGGGAATTGAAGGATCTGATGCGGCGCTCCCGCGAACTGGGCATGCAGACCTTCGACCAGGCGCTCTATGAGCTCTATCGGCGCGGGGATATCAGTGAGGGTCTGGCGCTGGCCCACGCCGATTCGGCCAATGACCTGCGCATGCTGATCAAGTATGGCGAACGCCATCTTCTCGGGGATCGAGGGGACGATGGCGCGCGATTTTCACTGGTCGATGATCAGTAGCGTTCGGTCTCTTCCCTTGCGCTACCTGCTCAGGGCGCGTAGATGCCGCCCAGAACGCGTGGGCCGCTGGCACCGGTAACCTCCGGCAGATTGCCTGGCAGGCGCTGTATCCGTCGCCAGGCCAGCCACGCGAAAGCGCCGGCTTCCAGCCAGTCGGCCGACCAGCCGAACGCGTCGCACTGTCCTATCGAGACGCCGGGAAGATGGGTCGCCAGACGCTGCATCAGATGGCGGTTGTGCGCGCCGCCACCGCAGACGATCAGATCCGTGCGACCGGGCTCGATGAAGGGATGCGCGGCCTGCGCAACGCTGACGGCGGTCAGCTCGGCCAGCGTGGCCTGAACGTCGGCCGCCGTTTCGTCTCCGCATAACCGCGCTTCCACCCAGCCGAGATGAAACAGCTCCCGCCCTGTGCTCTTGGGCGGTACGGCGGTGAAGTACGGCTCGTCCAGCAGGCGTTCGAGCAGATGGCGGTCGACGCTGCCGCTGGCGGCCCAATCGCCGTCTTCGTCGATCGGGCCGCCTCGATGCCGGGCGTGCCAGGCATCGATCAGCAGGTTGGCTGGCCCGGTGTCGAAGCCGATGACCGGCAGCGATGCGCCCGAAGGCCCCAGCCGCGTCAGGTTGGCGATGCCGCCCAGGTTGAGGATCAGCCGGGTACGGGCGGTGTCGGTAAACAGTGCCTGATGAAAGATCGGCGCGAGCGGCGCGGCCTGGCCGCCGGCCGCCATGTCGCGGCGGCGGAAATCGGCAACGACCCGGCAGCCGGTCAATTCGGCCAGGCGACTGGGGTTGTCGAGCTGGTAGGTAAAAGGTGCATCCGCGTAGGGGGCGTGCTCGATGGTCTGGCCGTGGCTGCCGATGGCCGTGATGGCATCGGGCGTCAGGTCGTGGCGCTGCAGCAGCTGGCGCACGGCTTCGGCCTGGTGATCGCAGAATGCACTCTCCGCTGCGCCGAGGGCGGCGAAGCTCACCTGCGACGCCTGGGTCAACTCGAGCAGCGCCGTTCTGAGTTCGGCGGCCAGCGGTAGACACAGGGCATCGATCAAGCGCGGGCGTTGATCGCTCTCGTTGTCGATCTCCACCAGTGCCGCATCGATGCCATCCAGGCTGGTACCGGACATCAAACCCACGAACAGTGACATGAAGCTCTTCCTCGTCGTTGTAAAGCAGTGGCGTAAGCGGTGACCTGACGTCGCGGCATGGTCCGGGTGTGGCTCAACGAACCTCGGAGACTCATGCTAAGATTGCCGCCTTTCAAGCTCGATAGCGTTGGTAATGGAGACGGATACGATGGCCGAGGTCGATGAAGCGCTGGCGTTGATCAAGCGCGGCACGCAGGAGATTCTGATCGAAGATGAGCTGGTGAAAAAGCTCGAATCCGGTCGCAAGCTCCGTATCAAGGCTGGCTTCGATCCCACGGCCCCCGATCTGCATCTGGGGCACAGCGTATTGTTGACCAAGATGCGCCAGTTCCAGGACCTTGGCCATGAGGTGATCTTCCTGATCGGCGACTTCACCGGCCGGATCGGCGATCCCACCGGCAAGAACGTGACCCGCAAGCCGCTCACCGAAGAAGAGGTCAAGGCCAACGCCCACACCTATCGCGAGCAGGTCTTCAAGATTCTCGATCCCGACAAGACCGAAGTGCGCTTCAACGCCGAATGGTTCAGCGAGATGTCGGCGGCCGACATGATCGAGCTCTCCGCGCAATCCACCGTGGCCCGCATGCTGGAACGCGACGACTTCGAGAAGCGCTACCGCGGCGGTCAGTCGATCTCGATTCACGAGTTTCTCTATCCGCTGGTGCAGGGGTACGACTCGGTCGCGCTGAAGGCTGATATCGAGCTGGGCGGCACCGATCAGAAGTTCAACCTGCTGATGGGCCGCGAAATCCAGAAGCATTTCGGGCAGGAGCCGCAGGTGGTCATCACCATGCCGTTGCTCGAAGGGCTGGATGGCGTGCAGAAGATGTCCAAGTCGCTGAACAATTACATCGGTGTCGACGACACGCCGGGCGTGATGTTCAACAAGCTGGTCTCGATGCCGGACAGCCTGATGTGGCGCTACTTCGAATTGCTGTCGCTGAAGTCCAACGAAGAGGTCGAGTCGATCCGCCAGGATATCGAGCAAGGCGCCAACCCGCGCGACATCAAGATGCTGTTGGCGCGGGAGCTGATCGCCCGCTACCACGGCGAAGAAGCGGCCGCCAATGCGCACAAGGCCGTGGGCAACCGACTGGCGGAAGGTGAGCTGCCCGAGGACTTGCCGGAAGTGGAGGTCGATTTCGAAGGCGCGGCGCAGGCGCCGATTGCCGCCGTGCTCAATCGCGCCAATCTGACCAACAACAGTGCCCAGGCCAAGGACATGCTCGGCAACGGGCGGGTCAAGGTGGATGGCGAAGTCGTCGCCAAGGACGCCATGCTCGAAACCGGCAAGAGCTACGTGATTCAGGCAGGCAAGAAGCGGTATGCCCGCGTCACGCTTGGCTGATGCGAATTGCCTTATATCGCTGAAACGCCCGCCCCGCGCGGGCGTTGTCGTTTTTGCCGGGCCGTGTTTTGACCGAATGCACAAAAAGTGACAAACAACACTTGCCAAGCGGGCATCGGATCCGTAAAGTACGCATCCGCTGACGCCGAGACAGGGTTTCGGAGGCAGCGGAGAAGAAAGCCAAGCGTTTGATTTGATTGAAGAAATCGGTTGACGCAAGGCGGTGAAGCCGGTAAGATCGCTTCCCAGTTCTTCGAAGGATCGGCTCCACCCAGTTAGATCGGAGCCAGCGGGATTCAACGAAAAAAGATGTTGACATCGCCGCCAAGATCCTTAAAATACGCCACTCCTTACGGTGGCCAAGAAAACGAGCGCTGACAAGCACTTGGGTTCGGCGGCAGAAGCGAAACGCTTCAAGTAGGGACGCTCTTTAACAATCGATCAGGTAATTGATGTGGGCGCTTGTTCTCGCGTGACAGCCAGTCACGGCATATCGAGGCAAGCGACTCGTCAAGATTCGTTTGACCTTGAACCAAGTTTGGTCCGCTTTTCGCTTCATCCTCGGA
>NZ_JAXOVV010000010.1:0-118262 GCF_036663415.1 Salinicola sp. 4072
ATGGCAAGCTCGCAGTTTGTTGGTGTCGGAACCTGTATTCTGCGAGTTTGCCCCTATCCTGCCAATGCTATCCCTCAAAACGTCAACAGGCCCTACAAGAGGTGTTCGGGGGAGATCTTCATCACGAGAGACAGGCAAGTGCGCCACTGACTTCACCTGTCATGCCATGTCTCGATGGCATAAGGGCGATGCGTGGGCGACGAACTGTCGCCCACGCAATTTGCATGCTTGCTACTTCTTGCATGTTCGCTACTTCGTCTGACACTCCGCTTCGGCCTTGGCCGAATTGGCACAGTCATCCGTTTCTCCCCAATGGGAGATCAAGTAGATACAGCCAATCAAACTCAGCACCAAAACCACGATGGCTATTTTCATGGTGTCCCTTTGTCACTATCGGATGTCGCTATCGGAAAGACCCAATCATCGTAGTTGAAGTCCGATAGAAATCTCCGGGATCTTGCCCATTCATAAGCGCGATTCCCGAGTCATGAAGGCCGCGTTTTACCTTGATCAATGGCCAAAGTGCCGCTTTCCATAGAGGGGACGGTGTCTCAGTTCAGCCTGTCGCCCCAGGCTTCCTCGTTGAACGGGCTGATCGGGCGTTTGCCATCCAGCGCGAGCATGATGTTGTCGACTGCGCGCTGGGCCATGGCGGTGCGTGTTTCATGGGTAGCGGAGCCGATGTGCGGCAGTGCGACCACGTTGGGCATCTTGGGCAGCGGAGAATCCGCCTGGAGCGGTTCCTGCTCGAACACGTCGAGACCGGCGCCGCGAATCTGGCCGCTTTCGAGGGCCTGGATCATGGCCTGTTCGTCGACCACCTGCCCGCGGGAGATGTTGATGAAGATGGCGCTCTCCTTCATCAGCTCGAACTCGCGGGCGCCGATCAACTGACGGGTTTCCGGGGTCAGCGGCACGATGGCGCAGACGAAGTCGGACTGCTGCAGCAGCTCGTCCAGTTCGCAGCGGCGCGCGCCCAGCTCTGCTTCCAGAACCGGTTTGGGCGAGGCGTTGGAGTAGAGGATCTTCATGCCGAAACCGAGGGCGCCGCGGCGGGCCACCGCCTGGCCGATGCGTCCGAAGCCGACCATGCCCAGCGTCTTGCCATGAACGTCGCTGCCGAACTGTTCGGGGCCGATGCTGGACTTCCAGTCGCCGCGCTTGACGTACTCGGCCAGTTCCACCACCCGGCGGGCACTCGCCATGATCAGCGAGAAGCCGGTATCGGCGGTGGTTTCGGTGAGCACGTCCGGCGTGTTGCAGAGCAGGATGCCGCGCCGGGTCAGTTCCTCGACCGGATAGTTGTCCACACCCACCGAGATACTGGCGATCGCTTCCAGATTGGGCGCGGCATCGAGCAGTTCCGGGGTCATGTTGACCCCCGCGCCGATCAGCCCGTGAGCTTGTCCCAGCGCCTCGCGGAATGCCGGATCGTCGGCCGATTCGAGCTTGCCGAAGTAGTCGACGTGAAAGCGTTCGCGTAGCTGGTCGAGTTGCTGGTCGTTGAGGCGACGGTACGCCAGGATGCGCTTGCTCATGAAAGACTCTCCGGCTGAAAAATCGAAATATCCGCAGGCGACGACATCGCCGCCTGCGAGGTGAGGGACGCACGAGCTTACCGACAAACCCGGCCCCCTGAGGCAGTGCTTCGACGAAAGTCTAGCGGGAAGGACGCGGTCGGAGACAAGTCCGAACGAAGGAATCTTGGTGTTTGTCACCGGTCACGCGCCCAGCAGGCGCTCGACGCGTTATACGGAGGCCCGCCCGGGCCGCTTGATCAATTGGCGGAATTTCGGCAGCTGCCGGGCGATGGGCGGAATGCGCAGAATCATCAACAGGGCGCCAACGGCGGCATAGAGGCTCCACTGCTCCAGGTCGGCACGGACCACCCAGAGAAAGTGCAGCAGCCCCAGACCCAGCACCAGGTAGACGATCTTGTGCAGCGTCTTCCAGCGCTTGCCCAGCTTGCGCATGGACCACTTGTTGGAGGTCACGCCCATCGCGATCAGCCCGACGAGAGCGAGCATGCCGACGATGATGTAGGGGCGTCGGACGATCTCGCTGCCGAGCCGGGAGAGATCCAGCCCCAGAATGAAAACGGCGTAGCAGAACAGGTGCAGCAGCGCATAGGTCAAGGTCCACAGGCCGAGCTGGCGGCGGATCAGGGTGAAGCCTTTCCAGCGGGTCAGCTTGGTCAGCGGGGTCAGGCTGAGAGTGGAAAACAGCATCCACAGTATGCCCTGGCCGATGTTGAGCAGCAGGTAGCGGCCGGGTTCCGGGCCGGCGGCGTTGATCGCGACCTGGGAGCTCCACCAGGCCAGCGGCACCAGCGCGGCGATGAACACCGCGATGCGCCAGAGCGTCAGCGTGTAGCGGGGCGTCGGCATCAGAAATGCTTCCTCAGATCCATGCCCTGATAGAGACTCGCGACCTCCTCGGCGTAGCCATTGAACATCCGCGTATCGATGATGTTGGGATTGAACAGGCTGTTGGGTAGCCGGCGCTCGGTGGCCTGGCTCCAGCGTGGGTGATCGACCTCGGGATTGACGTTGGCATAGAAGCCGTACTCGTCCGGGGCGATCGCCTGCCAGGAGTTGACCGGCTGTTCCTCGACCAGCGAGATCCGCACGATCGACTTGATGCTCTTGAAGCCGTACTTCCACGGCACGACCAGCCGGAAGGGCGCGCCGTTCTGGTTGGGCAGTTCGCGCCCGTACATGCCGAGCCCGAGAATCGCCAGCGGATGCATCGCCTCGTCCATGCGCAGGCCCTCGGTGTAGGGCCAGTCGATCAGCGCGAACGACGAGTCCTGGCCCGGCATCTGTTCCGGTGCGACCAGTGTCTCGAACTTGACGTACTTGGCCTTCGACGTGGGCTCGGCGCGTTTGATGACGTCACCCAGCGGAATCCCCAGCCACGGAATGACCATCGACCAGGCCTCGACGCAGCGCAGCCGATAGATGCGCTCCTGCAGGCGGGAAGGCTTGGCCAGATCCTCGAGATCGAAGCGCCCGCCGTTATTGACCTCGCCGTCGATCACCACGCTCCAGGGCTGGGTCTTGAGCGCGTCGGCATTGCGGGCGGGGTCGCCCTTGCCGGTGCCGAATTCGTAGAAGTTGTTGTAGTGGGTGGCGTCGTCGAAAGGCGTGAGTTTGTCCAACTGGCGATCGGCAGGCACCACGCTTTCCCATTCGGCGTTGGCCAGCTTGGGCTCGAGCCAGCCTGGCGGATTGCCGGCCGGTACGTCCTGATAGTCGGAGGCGGCCGCCAGAGCGCGTCCCGACAGTGCCAATCCTGCTCCTGCACTCAGGCCCAGGCCAGCCAGCCCGCCCATGAAGCGGCGACGCGAGAGGTAAACCGATTCCGGGGTGACGTCCGATTCGCGCAGGTCGCCGGGTTTGGCAATCTTGATCAACATGATGAGTCTCCAACCGCCGATGATGGCATAGGGTGGATACGCTGGCGGTGCGCGCCTGGATGCGTGTACCGAGACGCCGGCGTACGCCGTGACACCGCATGAGGCTCAGTTTAGGTGATCCATGCCCCGTCCTGCCGGAAAACGCCGGTCGCGTTCAGATCACGCCCAGCCAGCGCCACCAGATGAAATCGAGCGGCCACAACAGCAGGATCGTGACCACCGCCAGCGGCAGCGTGATGCGCATGGCCTGACGGATGCTCACGCCGGAAGTGAGCAGGCCGATGATCAGCGGCGGCGACTGATAGGGGAACACCACGGTCGAGAATCCGATCACCTGAGACATCACCACCGCGGAAGGCGACCAGCCGGTGACATCGGCCAGTTGCGGTGCCAGTGGCGTCATCACCGCGGGAACGCCGGGCAGCGTGACCAGCATGCCCAGGATCGTGCCGATCACCGAGAGCCAGGCGAAGTTGCCGGCAGTCGATTCGGGCGAGAGCGGCAACACGTCGAGAAGCTGGCCGGCGATCGCCTCGCCCAGCCCGCTGTCGTGCGCCAGCGCGCCCAGGCTGACGATCCCGGCGACGTAGATGAACGGTTCGAGGTTCATCTGCTGCAACGGTCTGGCCGGCAGCAGCCCGCTGCCCGGGAACAGGCAGACCAGCGCCACCAGCATGCCGATCCAGGCCGGCGAGATGCCGTGCCAGGCATCGGTCATCCACATCACCACGGCGAAGGCCAGCAGCACGCTCATCAGATTGCCGCTGCCTCCCAGCCTGGACGGCGGCTCGGCCGTAAAGGGCGACGGCGCCACGGCGCGGAACTGCCACAGGATCAACCCCATGATCAGCACCCACTTGAGCAACCCCAGCACGGGAAAGTGCAGCAGCAGATATTCGCCATAGCTGGGCGAGAAGCCGAGCACCGCTTCGCTGGCCCCCATCAACACATTGTTGGGCACGTTGGCCGGCAGAATCGTGAAGGTGGGCAGAAAGCTCGACATGATGCCGCTGAGCAGGACGCCGCTGCGGCCCGGATTGCCCGGGGCGTAGCCGAAGCGGTCGGCCAGAGTCAGCAGGATCGGCACCAGCAGCACGATCCGGCCCATCGCCGACGGCATGAAGAAGGAGGCAATCAGCCCCAGCAGCCCCACGCCGACGACCGCCTGTGGATAACCTGACGCGAGATGAGGTCCGATCCGGGCGGCGACGCGTTCGCCCAGGCCGGTGTGATTGATCGCGGCGCCGATCACCATGCCCGAGAACACCAGCCAGGTCGCGGCCGACTCGAAACCGACGAACGCCGTCGAGGCCGGCGCGACCTTCGCCACGGTGCAGAGGGTGAAGAAGATGAGCGCCGTCAGCCACTGCGGCAGCCAGCCGGTGGCCCACAGGCCGATGCAGAGCACCACTACGATCCCGGCCTGCAGGACCGAGCCGTCGGCGCTGCCCAGCAACAGCCAGCCGAGCGCGCCCAGCAGAGCCAGCAATGACATTCCCTGACGCCAAGGCAAAACGGTAATCGAAGAGGACATCACGACAGATCCGAAGGCGAGCGAGGCGGCAGTATACCAGCGTGAAAAGCGACCATCGGTCGAATCGGGGGGCTGGATCAGCGCTGCAGACTCAGCAGAGTAATGGTGATCAGAATGATCGCCATGCCGAAAAGTTGCAGCGGGGCGAGAGTCTGTCCCAGCACGACGAATCCGAACAGCGAGGCCGTGACCGGCTCCACCATGGCGATCATGGAGGCCGCCGAGGGGGACGTCCGTCTCAGCCCGGGCAGATAGAGATAGAAGGAGATGCCTGCGCCGAACAGTCCGAGCAGCAGAAACCCGTAGGCGTCGCCGGTGAACGGCACTTTCTGCATCTGCCCGATGTCGACGAATGCGAACAGCAGCAGCGTCAGGGTCAGGAAGGCGATCGTCAGGACCGCCTGCGCCGGTCCCTGGGCTCTGGCGTAGCGAAAGCCGAAGATGAACAGGGCGTAGGACAAGCCGGACAACAGGCCGCAAGCGATACCCCAGACCGAAACCTGGCCCGTGCCGCTGCGCAGGATGTCGGTCAGCAGCACGATACCCACCATCACCGCCGTGATCGACGCCCATTTGCCTAGCGTCGGCTTCTCCAGACCGCATGCGAACGACACCAGAAAGACGAACAGCGGCGCGGTGTACATCAGCGTGGCGGCGATCGCCACGTTGGCGTTCGAGATGCTCAGGAAATAGAAGGTGAAGTTGCCGGCCACACCAACGCCAGCCACGACCGACCAGGCGATGAGCCGCCAGTCGAATCGCAGGTTGCGCAACGGATGGAGGACGAACCAGGCCAGCATGCAGACCAGGCCGATCGCGCCGCGATAGAAAGAGATGACGTAAGGATCCCAGCCCTCGTCCATCAGCAGGCTCGCAACGCCGCCCGACAGGCCCCAGAACATGGCTGCAAGCGTGATGTGGACGGTGCCCTTCACCGAATTCGACATGGTTTGATGCCCTCCTTGGCAGATGTTGTCTGTCGTCAGCGTAGATGACGAATCGGATTCGCGAACCTGTGGCGTCGTGACGGTTTCCTTCTAGGCTGAACATCCAGACGGGCCAGATGGGTGGCTCCTGCCAGCCGGGAGAGAATGCGTGAAGCAGGTAACGACAACCGCGATGGCGACGCTCTGTCTGAGCGGAGAATTGACGAACAAGCTGGAGGCGATCGCGCGGGCCGGATTCGACGGCGTGGAGGTTTTCGCCGATGACCTGCAGTCGAGCGGTCTGGCGCCGCGAACCGTGGGGGAGCGTTGTCGGGAACTCGGACTGACGGTCGTCGCGCTACAGCCGTTCCGCGATGCCGAGGCGCTGCCGCCGGCATGGCATCGGCAGATGCTGGAGGAAGCCAGGCGACAACTCGATACGCTGGCCGATCTCGGTGGCGACTTCCTGCTCGCCTGCAGCAACACCCGCGAAGAAGCCCAGAACGACCGGGGCCGATCCGCCGACAGCCTGCGCGACCTGGCCGAACTGGCGGCCGAACGGGAGATGCGCGTGGGCTTCGAGGCGCTGGCCTGGGGACGGCATGTCTTCGACTATCGCGAGGCGTGGCGGATCGTGCAGCGGGCGGATCATCCGGCGCTTTCCATCGTGCTGGACAGCTACCATATCCTGGCTCGCGAACTCGAGCTGGAAACCCTCGCCACGATTCCTGGCGACAGAATCGGCCTGGTGCAGCTGGCCGATTCGCCGTGGCCGCGCGGGCAGGATCTGCAATCGCTGAGCCGCCATCGACGGGCGTTTCCCGGCGACGGCGAATTACCCCTCGAACGATTCATGGAGGCATTGGGCAGGACAGGATATGCCGGGCCGCTGTCGCTGGAAATCTTCAGCGATGCACTGGCGGTCATGCCGACGGGCATGGCCGCGCTCCAGGGCAAGCACGCGCTGGATTCGCTACTGGCCTCGCAGCCATAACAACGCCTCGTTCGGCGGCTATATCAGCCACAGATGGCTCAGCCAGATTCCCAATGCCAGTGTCAGCGCCGACAGCACCGTCGCCATTACCATCGCCGCCGTGCCCAGCTCGCCGAACCCGTAACGCTGGCCCAGCAGCGGATACATCGAGAGCATCGGCGCGCAGGCAAAGATGATTGCCGCGGTGGCGAATACCGGATCGAGCCCCGGGATCAGCAGTACCATCAGCAGTATGCAGAGCGGGTGCAGGGAGAGCTTGGCGAGCGCAATCCGAGTCACACGCTTGACCATGCCGCGCACGCGCAGGCCGCATAGCGTGCCACCGATGACGAACAGCGCCACCGGCGAGGACGAGGCGGCGAGCATCTCGAGCACCCGGGCAATCGGGGCCGGCGGATGCAGGTTCAGCGCGGCGAGCAGCGTGCCCACGGCGATGGCGATGATCAATGGGTGGCGCAGAATGCGTACGGCCACCGGTTTCACCGTCTCCCATACGCCTCCCTTGGCCTGGCGGCCGAGTTCGGCGAGTACCAGCGCCGTGGGAATCACCAGCAGGTTCTCGATCAGCATGTTGAGCGCCAGAGCGATGCCCGCCGTGGGGCCGACCACCAGCACCGCCACCGGATAGCCGATGAAGCCGCTGTTGGAGGCCGACGTGCCCAGGGCATACATCGCCCGGCGCTCCAGCGGCGCATTGCCGCGCAGCGTTACCATGGCGAAGGTGATGGCGAAGGCGAGCCCGGAACCCAGTCCGTAGACCAGCAGATAGGGCACGTTGAAGACCTCGTCCAGCGGACGCTGGAGCAACGCCTGGATCACTAGCGCGGGCAGGGCGATGTTGATCACATAACGGCCCATGCCCTGGATATGGGCTTTGTCGACGATGCGCTTGAGCACCGCGAGATAACCGATGCCCAGCAGGATGAAGATGGGAACGATGGCGCCGAAGATGGTGTTCACGAAACGTTGACCGCTGCCAATTAGACTTATGCCTAATAGCATGAGCCCGAGACGGGCTACCGGCAAGTGGATTCACTCGTACGGCGCCCGTCGTCCTCGGTCAGCAAATGTTTGCAATCAGCGTTGCCAGCCGATGACCTCCAGCGCCTGCTGGCGATGTGTCGCCGTGATCTGGCCGATTGCCCGTGCGAGTTTTCAGTTGACCTGCTGGGCTATCAGTTTCGCCTTCTCGCGAAGCAGGGGCAGGAAGTCTTTCGTTAACGTCTGCATGTCGATCCGCGCCGCGTTGGTGCTGATATTGATGGCGCCCAGCAACCCACCATTGGCGTCGAAGGCCGGGAGAGCCAACGAGCGAAGTCCCGAGTCCAGCTCCTGATCCAGAATACAGTAACCCTGCTGGCGAATCTCGACGAGGCGCACCTCCAACGCCGCTTTGTCGGTGATGCTGTGCTCGGTGTGTCGCGAGAGAGTGACCCGCTCGAGATAGGCGGCGCGCTCTGCGTCCGGTAACTGCGCCAGCAGGACGCGGCCCATGGAGGTATAGGCTGCCGGAAGGCGGGTGCCGATCGACAGTGAAATGGACATCAAGCGGTGATGAGCCGCCGATCGCGCCACATAGGTGACGTCGTCGCCATCGAGTACGCCCATCGACGAGGACTCGCCGGTAACATCGGTGATGTCCTCGAGGTGTTGTTGAATGACGCTGCGATAACCGTTCGAGGAGAGAAAGGCATAACCCAGCTGTAGCGCCTTGGGTGCCAGCTCGAACGAACGATATTGTTTACGCACGTAGCCCAGCGCGTGCAGCGTCAGCAGAAATCGCCGTGCACGCGCACGATTCATTCCCGTCTTGGCAGCGACCTCGCTCAACGTCATCCGTGGTGACTGCTGATCGAACGCGAGTATCACCTCGAGTCCGCTGGCCAGTGCGGTGACGAAGTCGCGATCATCAGGGTTGAGCGTTTCTTCCTTGCTATGCATGCCTGAAGTTCCTCGATATCGATCCAGTCAGTTGCCACGAGCTTAAGGGGTACAAGAAAAGTTCGAAAGCCGAACATCTGTTCTGGAAAGTGCGCGCAGCAAGCCTGCACGATTAACTTGCTGTCGTCGGAAGCCTCCATGTCAGTGCAATAGTGGCTGCCTCGTAGGATGACAGCCTTCGAGTCCTAGATATGCAGGGGGGGCCAAAGCCAGCGTCGTCATGGCATTCCCTTGCACTTCATGATTCGAGGTATTGAAGCGATTCGAACGATCAAATGTCGGATCCGAACATGAACTCGAGCCGCGCACTTCTCCCCTCACGCACTTCTCTCCTACTTCAGGAGGAGTCGTTGCTTTTCCTGGCAACCTTGAATACCAAATCTTGTCACGTCTTATACATTGGTCGTAATCAAGTCTTGTGGCCAAACCGGATATTGGCTCGATAAGTAATATTTAAGTAAATGAATTTCAAGCAATTATCGAGTTTTTCTGCGTTCTTGAAGAGAAAGTATCAATCTAAACCTCCGTTTGACCGGTCAATACCAAAGCGATAGCGTTGTTCGTATCACAAACCTATGTTCGTTATGCGAACGCTATTTGAGAGTCGGACATATGGCTGAATTTCTTTCTCTGCACGACGCCGTCGCGCGTTATGTCGAAGATGGCGCGACCCTTGCCATGGAAGGGTTTACCCATCTGATTCCCTTTGCCGCCGGCCATGAGGTGATTCGTCAGCGGAAGCGCGATCTCACTCTGATCCGCATGACGCCGGATCTGCTCTATGACCAGATGATCGGTGCCGGTTGCGCCAAGCGCCTGATCTTTTCCTGGGGTGGGAATCCTGGTGTCGGTTCGTTGCATCGGCTGCGCGATGCGGTCGAGAAGGGCTATCCCCATCCAGTCGAAATCTTCGAGCATAGCCACGCTGCCATGGCCTGCGCCTTCGAGGCCGGCGCTGCCGGGCTACCCCTGGCGGTGCTGCGTGGTTATATCGGCAGCGATCTGCCCAAGGTCAATTCACAGATCAAGTTCATCGAATGTCCGTTCAGCAGTGAGCGTCTGGCGGCGGTGCCGTCGATACGACCCGACGTAGGCATCGTCCACGCTCAGCGCGCAGATCGACAGGGCAACGTGCTGGTCGAAGGAATTGTCGGTGTGCAGAAGGAAGTCGTGCTGGCGGCCGGCCGTAGCATCGTCACGGTCGAGGAGGTCGTCGATGATCTCGCCGCGGGTCCCAACGCCTGCGTGATTCCGGCCTGGGCAATCGATGCCATCTCGGTGACCCAGCACGGGGCCTACCCGTCCTATGCCCATGGTTACTACCCCCGCGACAACGCCTTCTACAAGGCTTGGGATGCCATCGCCCGTGACCGCGATGCTTTCGATGCGTGGCTTCAAGATCATGTCTTCACTCAGGGAGACGACGCATGAGTGACCGTTATACCGCTGCCGAAATGATGACCGTGACCGCGTCCCGAGCGCTGAGCAACGGCTCTACCTGTTTCGTGGGCATCGGCCTGCCCAGCGAGGCGGCCAATCTCGCCCGCCTGACACACGCACCGGAAGTCGTGCTGATCTACGAATCCGGCACCTTGCAGACCAAGCCGGATGTATTGCCGCTTTCAATCGGTGATGGCGAGCTGTGCGAGACCGCACTGACTACGGTCTCGGTGCCGGAGATGTTCCGCTACTGGCTGCAGGGCGGCCATGTCGATGTCGGCTTTCTCGGCACGGCGCAGATCGACCGTTACTGCAATCTCAACACTACCCTGATCGGCGATTACCGCGAGCCCAAGGTGCGCTTGCCGGGCGGTGGCGGAGCGCCGGAGATCGCGACCAACGCCCGCGAGGTATTCATCACCGTAAAACACTCGACGCGCACCTTCGTCGAGGCGGTGGATTTTGTCACCACGGTCGGGTTCGGGCGTGACGGGACGGCGCGTGACGGCGTGCCCAACATTGGCCGCGGTCCGACTCGTGTCATTACCGATCTATGTGTGATGAAGCCGGATGCCGAGACCAAGGAACTGGTGGTGGTCTCGCTGCATCCCGGCGTCACCCGCGAGCAGGTGCAGGAGGCGACCGGCTGGGAAATCCGGTTCGCCGAGTCTCTCGAGTCGACCCCGGAGCCGGATGATAACGAATTGACGATTCTGCGCGAGCTCAAGGCGCGGACCGATCGCCATCACACGGGTGGTCAGGCCGCCGATCAATCTGACAGAGGGAGCAAGGCATGAACGACGTCTTTCTATGTCGGCCGTTGCGTTCGCCGGTGGGCCGCTTTGGTGGCGCGCTCGCCAGTGTGCGTCCCGATGACCTCGCCGCGCGCCTGTTCGAGGCCGTCCTGGCCCAGCATCCGCAGGTGGATCCAGAGGCGATCGATGACGTGATTCTGGGCTGTGCCAACCAGGCCGGAGAAGACAACCGCAGTGTGGCCCGTATGGCGGCGTTGCTGGCGGGCCTGCCGACTTCCGTGCCCGGCTCGACCATCAATCGGTTGTGCGGCTCGAGCATGGATGCCATCGGCACGGCGGCGCGGGCGATCCGGGCTGGCGAAGCCGACCTGATCCTGACCGGCGGCGTCGAGTCGATGTCGCGGGCGCCCTATGTCATCGGCAAGGCGCAGTCACCCTATTCGCGCAGTCAGAAGATGGAGGACACCACGATCGGCTGGCGTTTCGTCAATCCTCTGATGGAGAAGCGCTACGGCACCCACTCGATGCCGGAAACCGCCGAGAACGTCGCCGAGCAGTTCGGCATTTCGCGCGAGGATCAGGACCGCTACGCCTACCGTTCGCAGCAACTGACCAAGGTTGCCCAGGAGAGCGGAAGGCTCAGCGATGGCATCGTGCCGATCGAGATACCTCGGCGTAAGCAGGAACCGCTGATCTTCGATACCGATGAGCATCCGCGCCCGGACACCACGCTGGAGAAACTGGCCAGGTTGCCGGCGCCGTTCCGCGAAAACGGCACCGTGACAGCCGGCAACGCTTCCGGCGTCAACGACGGCGCAGCGGCGATGTTCGTCGCCAGCCAGGCAGCCGTCGAGCGGTTCGGTCTGGAACCTGTCGCGCGCATTCACGGTATGGCCACGGCCGGTGTCGAGCCCCGGATCATGGGAATCGGTCCTGTGCCGGCAACGCGCAAGTTGCTCGGCAAGCTCGGCATGACGCTCGAGCAGATGGACGTGATCGAACTCAACGAGGCATTCGCCGCTCAGGTGCTCGCCTGCGCCCGCGAACTCGGTATTGCCGATGATGACCCGAGGCTCAACCCCAACGGTGGCGCCATCGCGCTGGGGCACCCGTTGGGCATGTCCGGGGCGCGTATCGTCGCTTCTGCGGCCAATGAGCTGGTCCGTAATAATCAACGCTTCGCGCTTTGCACCATGTGTATTGGCGTTGGACAAGGGATCGCCACTGTCATCGAACGGGTGTGATCGACGTCGAAAGACTGCACGAATAAGGTATTTACGATGGAAGCGGTCACCCAATTTTCCGTACGCATTGTCCAACGCTATCTGCCCAGCGCATTCGTGCTGGCTGTAATGCTAACCGCTATTGTGTTTGCCTTCGGCAAATGTAGAGCCCTTTTGCCTGACCGCACACACTGACTTCTCGAGGAACGTGACAATGCCTTTTGCCAACATTGAAAAGCGTACCGTTGCCTACCGATTGCTGGGTGCCGAGGCCAACCCGCTGGTCGTTCTCGCTCACCCGCTCGGAATGACACAGGCAGTGTGGGACGAGATATTATCGCAACTGCTGCCGCATTATCGTGTGCTCACCTGGGATCTGCCGGGACACGGGGCTAGTCAGGCCTGGCCGCCGGAGGGCGGCGCGATAACGCCGGCCGATCTGGCCGCTGAAGCGCTGGCGCTGGCCGATATCGCCGGTGCCGAACGCTTCCACTTCGTCGGCACCTCGATCGGTGGGGTGATAGGCCAGCAGCTGATCGCCGCGCATGGCGAACGTCTGCTGACCGCCACGTTGACCAACACCGGGGCGGTGATCGGGAACGCCGAATTGTGGAATACCCGAGCCGGCCGCGTGCGTACCGAAGGGCTCGCAGCCATGACGGGGGAGATCGTGCCTCGCTGGTTTGCGCCAGCCCGGATCGAAGCCGAACCGGCGCTGCAGGACGGATGGTGCGTTCAGATGGGACGCGGCGATGCCGAGTCCTACGCCCGGCTGTGCGAGATGCTGGGGCGAGACACGTTCACAGGACGCCTGCATGGCAAGCGTGTATCGATCCTCTTGCTCGGTGGTCTCGAGGATGCGGCCACGCCGCCGGCCACGCTCGAAGCATTGGCGCAGGAGTGCGATCAGGCGCCGCTCGAGATCTTCGAAGGCGTGGCGCATGTGCCCTCTATCGAAGCCCCGGCACGCTTCGTCGCGGCACTCTTGAGGCACTGGGCAGGGCGTGATGATGTCGAAGATCAGGACGTCAGCGAATAGGGTATCGATCGCACTTCCGGTTTCGAAATTCTGAAAGCGGATATTGGATATGGTGGCGCACTTGGAATGTGCCACTGTCATCCCTTTATTGTTCGGCCGCCCTTACTAGCAGACGGCACGCGGCTGGCATGAGACATTTTATGGATAGGCGAGGCTGCCCTGTGAAACCTTGTCGTAGCGCATGGATTACAAAGGCTGAGTCGATGTGTCGCCTGATGAAATGGCCCGTTCTGCGCTATCAGCGGTGGCTCGAGCGGCGAGCGCGTGATGCCGCTCAGGAGCCGATATCGTGGCTGTGATCAGCCCGGGCGGGGATAAGAATGTCCTGCAGTGTCGGTATCGCCAGCTAATCTGGACGGATGTCAATACGAGGATGTTTTAAACATTACGGCGTGTCTCACGTCATGGATAACGCCCCTTCACTCGATTTTCTACCAGCTCCCGCAATATATCGTTGGTCATTTGCATCGCCGGTGTCACAGGTTCACGACGACGGCTGCAGATGATCGGTGAGGTGATGTTGCGCTCCGCCAGCCGTACATAGGTAACTTCGTCACGCTGCATGCGCATGACCTGCTCCGGCACCAGACTGAAACCAAGATCCGAGGCGACCAGACCGATCGCGGTCTGTAGTTCGTTGGTTTCCTGAATGACCTTGACTTTCAAACCCCTGAGTCTGAACAGGCTGAGCACGGCATCGGCATAGCTTGGACGAGGCGATGCCGGATAGATGATCAGAGGATACTCGGCTAACTGAGCCAGTGTCGGGATGGTACCCACCAAGGGATGATGTGCCGGCAGTGCAGCCACGATTGGCTCATCGAACAGCACCTTCTGCGCGATATCGGGATCGTCCAGACGTATACGGCCGAAACCGATATCGATTCTCCCCGCCTTGAGCGCCTGGACCTGATTGACGGTCGTCAATTCCAACAACAGCTACGGCAGAAACCAGACAGCCGGCGGCCAGATAGACGGCAACCGGGACCCAGCTGCCGTCGTAGAGGTCGACCAGGGCGGCGGCGATGAACGGGGTAAAGCCGCCGCCGATCACGCTGGCGACCTGATAGCCGACCCCGGCGCCGCTGTAACGGTAGGCGGCGCCGAACAGCTCGGCGAAGATTGGCTGCTGCACGCTGACCACCATGTCGTGGGCGAGATTGGCCAGTGCTACGGCGAAGATCACGATCCACAGGATCGAGCCGGCCTGCAGCGCTATGAAGAACGGGAAGGCGGCCAGCACGCCGACGATGGCGCCGGTGATATAGACGCGCCGACGCCCCAGCGTGTCGGCCAGCCAGGCGAACAGCGGGATGGTGACGCAGCTGATCGCGCCGACCAGCAGGCCGATGTGCAGAAACAGGTCCCGCGATAGATCGAGATAGCCGGTGGAGTAGCTCAGCGCGAAGGTGGTCACGATATACATCGTGAACAGCTCGGCCAGGCGCATGGCGATGATCGTCACGAAGGCGCCGGGGTGGCGTTTGAGCGCTTCGAGTATCGGTGGTCTGGCCGGCTTCTGGTCGTTGCGCTCGACCGCTTCGACGAACTCCGGCGACTCTTCGAGGCTCGAGCGGATCTTCAGCGCAACCAGCACCAGCACCACGCTGAACAAAAACGGCAGGCGCCAGCCCCAGGCCGTGAAATCGGCGTCGCTCAATCCGTAGCTGAGCAGCGAGACGCTACCGGTGGCCAGGATCAGACCCACGCCGTAGCCCACCTGCACCCCGCTGGAGTAGAACGCACGACGGCCGCGTGGTGCGCTTTCCACCGCCATCAGCGCCGCACCGCCCCATTCGCCGCCCACCGCGAAGCCCTGGATCGCGCGCAGCGTGACCAGCAGAATCGGCGCCCACACGCCGATCTGTGCGTAGGTCGGCAGCAGCCCGATCAGTGCCGTCGCGCCACCCATCAGGATCACGGTCAGGATCAGCATGCGCTTGCGTCCCAGGCGATCGCCGTAATGACCGAAGACCAGGCCGCCCAGCGGGCGGAACAGAAAGCCGACGCCAAAGGTGGCCAGCGCGGCCAGCGTGCCGGCGGCGGGGCTGACGTTGGGGAAGAACTGCGAATTGAAGACCAGCGCGGCGACGATGCCGTAGAGCAGAAAGTCATACCAGTCGACCACGGCACCGACGAAGCTGCCGATGGCGGCGCGTTTGGCCTGGTTTGTCGACTGGGCGGGGGCGGTGGTCGCTGCGGTTACGCTCATCCGGAACTCTCGGTCATCGGTGTCTTGGCATCGAGGCGCCTGCTTCGGTCGCTGTATCGATGTGGCGGCGCCGTATCTTACGGCATTGCGACGACGGGCACAGGGGCAATTCGGGAGCCGTCGCCATATCGGTATCGCCCATTCCGACATCCCTCATTCTGAAAGGATCTGGATCTCCCGATCCCAGCGGCGCAGGAACGCCTGGCGGCGCAGCGGGTCGACGAATGCCAGCAGCGTGGCGTTGATCGGAATCGGGTAGAGATGGTCGCCGACCTGATCGCGCAGCCGCTGGGCGGTGTAGGGGCCGACGACATCGTCGCGCACGCTGAACAGCGGCGTCTGGCCGGCCAGGATGTGCTGGCCGCGCCGGCTCAGAAGGAAGCGGACGAAGCGTCTGGCGGCGGCCGGGTGTGGCGCGTCACGGTGGACGAATGCCATCCGCATCAGCACCAGCGAGTAGTCGTTGGGGACCTGGACGATGATGTCGGGATGGGTCTGTGCCCAGAGCATCGCATAGGAACCCAGCAGGTTGTAGCCGAGCCAGTACCGGCCGTCACTCAAGCCTTCCAGCATGCGCTGGGTGGTGGTTTCGAGGTTGACGGTGGCGGCGCCCATGGCGGCGATCAGATCCCAGATTCGCGGTGTGTAGCGAGCATCCTGCTGGAACAGGGTGTAGCCGACGCCACTTTCCTGCGGCGAGTAGCTCACCACGCGACCATCGAGCCACTGGCGATAGTGAGTCAGCAGATCGAGCAGGTCGCGGTGGGTTTCCGGTGGCGGCATGTGTGAAGCGAGCTCGAGGCGATAGGCCATCACCACCGGCTCGAAGGTGAAGCCGAACACTTCGTTGCGCCATTTCGCCCATGCCGGCCACTGGTCGACTTCCGGCGTGTCGAGGGGCTGAGCCATGCCTTCGTTGCTGAGCGCCAGTTGCCACGGCATGGCGGAACTGATGACCACGTCCGGCGGCGATTCACGGTCCCGGGCACGTCGGTCGGCCTCCAGCGTCGAGCGGTCTCGATAGTCGAGATCGATCTGCGGATTCTCGGCGGCGAAGGCGTCGAGTACCGGATCGACGATCTGGCGATCCAGCGCGGCTTCGATGATCAGCTTTTCGCCGGCTCGGGCGGTGCCAGTCCCGACAAGAATCAGCCACAGAGCAAAGCCGAGCATCACCTGCAGGCGTCGTTTCATGTCCTGCTCTCCTCGGGTGGCCGACAGCGGGCCAGCGTCAGGGTGACCCGGAGTCCTCGCGGCTGCCGGTTGGAGACCGACAGCTGGCCGCCGTGGCGCACGGCGATGGATTCGGCGATGGCGAGCCCCAGCCCGGAGCCGCGCGTATCCTGGCGCCGGCCGCGTTCGAACGGCTGGGTCAGGCGGCCGAGCGATTCGGCATCGACGCCGGGGCCGTCGTCCTCGATGGAGAGCGTGACCCGCTCGTCGTCGCCGTCGTCGTGGGCGAGTCCCAGCGTGATTTCGCTGCCGGGCGGCGTGTAGCGACAGGCATTGTCGAGCAGGTTGTTGAGCAGTTCGTGCAGAGCCCAGCGTTCTCCTTCGACCCATACCGGCGTGGGCATGTCGATGACCAGGCCGAGATCGTGATCGCGGCTGTCCTGACGGTCGGCCCAGTCGGTAGCGACCTCGCGCATCAGCCGATCCAGCGCCAGCGGCTGGCGTTCGTGTCCCGGCCCCAGGTGCTGCAGCCGGGTCAGGCTCAACATCTGGCCGGCGAGACGGCTGGTGCGTCCGGCGCTGTCGTGAACGGTCTCGAGCGCCTGACGCCAGATGGCCGGCTCGCGGCTGGTCAGCGCCAGTTCGCTGGTGCTCTGCAGCCCGGCCAGCGGGGTCTTGAGCTGATGCGAGGCGTCGGCGATGAAACGCAGCAGCGCGTCGCGGTGATGACGCTGGTCGGCGAACAGCCGGTTGAGGGTCTCGACCAGTTCGAGCATCTCCTTCGGCACGCCGAGCCTGAGCGGGCTGATGTCGTCGGCGCTTCGGTCGCGTAGCGTCTGGCGAAGGCGACGCA
This sequence comes from Salinicola sp. 4072, assembly GCF_036663415.1. NCBI lineage: Bacteria > Pseudomonadati > Pseudomonadota > Gammaproteobacteria > Oceanospirillales > Halomonadaceae > Salinicola > Salinicola sp. 4072. Next base: position 17,509 of record NZ_JAXOVV010000010.1, read on the forward strand.
GTGGCGCCAGCATGGTGCGCATGGCGATCGCCACCAGCGCGGCAGTGATCAGCACCATGGCGGCGAAGCGGGTGGCGCTCTTTCGGAACAGCTCCTGCGCCAGCAGGTCGCGGCCATGGCGTGTGTGTCCGACCCACAGCTGCACCGGCTCCTGGGTGTCCCAGCCGGCGGAATCCACTTCGCGGCCGCTGAGGCGAATCGGCTGGCCGTCGTAGACGGCGTCGAGATAGACCGGCTGTAGCCTGGCCTCTGCCTGCATCGCGTCGGTGATCGGCAGGTCGGCATTCTGGGTGATGATGCGACCGTTGTCCGCCTGCAGCCAGTAGAACACCCGCTCCTGCCAGCGGGTGGCGAGGATCTGCAGTGCCGAGGCGGGCATTTCCACGGTGGGGTTGCCCTCCGGCCATTGCAGCGATTCGGCGATGGTCAGGCTGGCAGCTTCCAGTTGACCGTCCATCGCTCGATCGGCGGCCTTGCGTGCGCTGGTGTAGGCCTCGATCAGTAAAAGCGTCCCCAGCCCGGCGACGATGGCGATGAGCCATAGCGCCAGGCGTCGCTTGAGCGATGTCTGCGGCGGTATCACTCGGGATCTTCCTGCGGTGCGCCAGGCTCATGTTTGTCCGCTGTCTCTTCCAGCCGATAGCCCAGACCGCGCAGCGTACGAATCGACAGGCCGGAGCCCGCCAGGCGCTTGCGCAGCCGGCTGTAGACATCGAGCGCGTTGGCGCCCACCGCCTCGAAGCCGAACAGCCGGTTCTCCAGCGCCTCGCGCTGCACGATTCGCCCGGCGTTGAGCATCAGCGCCTCCAGCAGGCTGAATTCCCGTCGTGGCAGATCCAGCGAGGTCTCGTTCAGCCAGGCACTGGCAGAGCGGGTGTCCAGTTTCAAACCGCCGAAGCGCACGCTGTTGTCGAGCCGCTGCTGACTACGCCGCAGCAGGGCGCGAACCCGCGCTTCCAGCTCGCTGATCGAGAACGGCTTGGCGAGATAGTCGTCGGCACCGAGATCCAGCCCGCGGACTCGATCCTCCAGCGCATCCCGCGCGGTCAGAATCATTACCGGCGTGGGGTCGGCGTGGGCGCGTAACCATTCGAGCACGCCGAGACCGCTGCCATCGGGCAGACCGAGATCGAGCAGGACCAGGTCGAAGCGGCCCTGGCGTAGCGCCTGGATGGCGTCGTCGACGCGTGATAGTGCATCGACAGTGTAACCGTGGCGAGTCATTGCCTGGCTCAGCGAGCGTGACAGCAGCGGATCGTCTTCGATCACGAGCAGGTGCATGGCGGTTTCTCGAGGCCATCTGCTAGCCATGTCTTGTACGACTAATGTCCTATACGACAAAGGCTTAGATGACAGGTTGATGAAAGGTTAGCGCTCTAGCATCGCGCCGTCGGTAGGCAAAACCGGCCCGAGTCCGGTGCCCGCCACGAGATTTTGCGAGCATAACAACCCAGGTAGGAGACGCACAGCATGCCCAACTCTCGATTCCTCTCTCGCTGGCTGGTTGCCGCCGTGACCGGCGGCGCGCTGCTGGCCGGCGCCGTTCAGGCCCAGGCCAAGCCGCCCGAGTGTATCGCACCAGCCAAGCCGGGTGGCGGTTACGATTTGACCTGTCGTCTGGCGGCCAACGGCCTGCAGGACGCCAAGCTGATCGACGAGCCGATGATGGTCAGCTACATGCCGGGCGGTATCGGCGCCGTGGCTTATAACCATGTCACCGGCGTGCGCGACGACGATCCCAATTTGATCGTGGCCGCAAGCACCGGTGCTGCGCTCAACCTGGCGCTGGGCAAGTTCGGTCTCGAGCACAAGGTCGACGACGTTCGCTGGCTGGGTGCGCTGGGTGTCGACTACGGCGCGATCGTGGTCCGCAAGGATGCGCCGTGGAACAACCTCGATGAGCTGATGAAAGCGCTGAAGCAGGACCCGTCCGGCGTGGTGATCGGTGCCGGCGGTACCGTCGGCAGCCAGGACTGGATGAAAGCGGCGTTGATGGCCAAGGCCGACGATGTCGATCCGCGCAAGCTGCGCTACGTCTCCTTCGAGGGCGGCGGTGAAGCGCTGGCGGCACTGCTGGGCGAGCACATCCAGGTGTTCACCGGCGACCTGGCCGAGCTGAAACCGCAGCTCGACAGCGGCGAGATCCGCATTCTGGCGGCGCTATCCGAAGAGCGCATGGGCGGCCCCTACGCGGACATCCCCACCGCCAAGGAGCAGGGCTACGATGTCGAATGGCCGATCTGGCGCGGTTACTACATGGGGCCGAACGTCAGCGACGAAGCCTATCAGCAGTGGGCCGATCGCCTGCGCGAGCTGAACGACACCGAGAGCTTCAAGGCGCTGCGCGAGGGTCGCGGGCTGTTCCCGATGTCCAAGTTCGGTGATGATTTCCATCAGTACGTGCAGCAGCAGGTCGCCGACTTCCAGCAACTGTCCAAAGAAGTGGGTTTGACGAAATGAGACTCGCCGCCGACCGAATCCTGAGTTTGCTGTTGCTCGGTCTGGCGGCGTTCATCGCCGTCCAGGCCTGGCAGCTACAGGTGCCGTTCAGCTACGACCCGGTCGGGCCGAAAGCATTTCCGCTGCTGCTGTCGGGTCTTCTGGCGGTTCTGGCGATCGTGCTTTTCATCCGTCCCGGCGCCAGCGGCCAATGGCCGAGCGGCGCGTTGCTGTTGCGCCTGGTCATCACCATGGCAGTGCTCGGCATCTATGCGGCGCTGTTCATCAATCTGGGTTACCTGGTGACGACCGCTCTGGTCAGCATCGTCATCGCCTGGCTGTTCGGCGCCACGCCGATGAAAGCGATCATCGGCGGATTGCTGCTGGCGCTCGGCAGCTATCTGCTATTCACCTACGGATTGGGAATCTCGCTGCCGACCGGTAGCTGGATCGAGCCGCTGCTGGGGAGCAATTGAATGTTCGATTTTCTGATCCAGGGCTTCGGTGTCGCCCTGACCCCGCTCAATCTGGGGCTGGCCTTCCTGGGCGCGCTGCTCGGCACGCTGTTCGGCGCCCTGCCGGGCATCGGGCCGATCAACGGTATCGCCATCCTGATGCCGCTGGCCTACACGCTGGGGCTGCCGGCGGAGTCCGCGCTGATTCTTCTGGCCGGCATCTACACGGGGTCCGAATACGGCGGCCGCATGTCGAGCATTCTGCTCAACGTGCCCGGTGACGCCGGCGCGGTCATGACCACGCTGGACGGCCATCCGCTGGCCAAGAAGGGCCTCGCCGGGCCGGCCCTGGGTCTGTCGGCGGTCAGTTCGTTCATCGGCGCCACCGTGGCGATCATCGGTTTGACCCTGTTCGCCCCGCTGCTGGCGATCGTTGCCGTCAAGTTTGGCCCCGCCGAATTCTTCGCGCTGATGATCTTCGCCTTCGCTTCCATGTCCGCGATGATGGGCAAGGATCCGGTCAAGACGCTGATCGGCGCCGTGCTGGGCGTGCTGATCTCGACGGTCGGCGTCGACTCCGGCACCGGCGTGCTGCGTTTCACCTTCGACATGCCCGAACTCTACGACGGCATCGACTTCGTGGTGATGATCATCGGCCTGTTCGCGGTCAGCGAGATCCTGCTGATGCTCGAGCACGCCTTCCGTCACGATCAGGAAGGCGAGATGGCGCCGATCGGTCGGGTCATGGTCAAGATGAGCGAAGTGCTGTACTGCAAGTGGGCGATCCTGCGCTCCAGCGTGATCGGCTTCGTCATCGGCGTGCTACCGGGTACCGGCGCCTCGGTCGCCAGCGCCGTGGCCTACACCACCGAAAAGCGCATCAGCGATCACGACAACAGCTTTGGCACCGGCAACATGCGTGGCCTGGCCGCGCCGGAAGCGGCCAACAACGCCTCTGCCGCCGGCTCTTTCGTTCCCATGCTGACGCTGGGTATCCCCGGCTCCGGCACCACGGCGATCCTGCTCGGCGCGCTGATGCTCTACAACATCAACCCCGGTCCGATGATGTTCCGCGAGCAGCCGGTAGTGGTGGGCGGTCTGATCGCGTCGCTCTACATCGGCAACGTCATGCTGCTGCTGCTGAACCTGCCGCTGGCCGGCGTGTTCGCCCGCGTGCTGCAGGTACCGCGCTGGCTGCTGGTGCCGAGCGTAGCGATTCTCGCCTTCGTCGGCGTCTATCAGCTGCATTCCGACCTGATGGCGATCTACCTGATGCTGATCATCGGCGTGTTCGGCTACCTGCTGCGCAAGTTCGGCTTCTCGTTGGCGCCGGTGGTGCTCGGCTTCGTGCTGGGCGGCTTGATGGAAGAGAACCTGCGCCGGGCGCTGTCGATCAGCGGCGGCGACGTCGGCATCCTGTTCCAGTCCGGCCTCTCCATCGGGCTGTGGATCGCCGCCGCGTTGGTGGTGCTGATACCGATGTTCGCCGGCAAGCTGAAGGCGAAGTTCCTGCCGGCGGCCAAGGCTTCCTGACGCGATATCGTTACCGGCTCGAAGATATCGCTTATGAATTCGACGGCCCCGCTCAGGCGGGGCCGTCGTCATTGGAATGGTCTTTACGAAAGATCGCGGTTCACAGGTATCGCTATTTTAAGGGCGCCGTCTTCGGCGAGTGTCTGTCGATCTCCGGCTATAGTGCGTGAAGATGCCTGGCGTGGTGCTGATCAAGGAGCGTGATTCATGAACGATGACAAATCAGCGGTAATCGAGGCGCTGGCGCCGGCAGGGCGACTGCGCGTCGCCATCAACTACGGCAATATCGTGCTTGCGCAGCGCGGCGAGGATGGCGAGCCGGCTGGTGTCTCGGCGGTACTGGCGCGGGCGCTGGCAGCCGAGCTTGGCGTGGAAGCCGAATTCGCCACCTTCGACGGTGCCGGAGACGTGTTCTCGGCGATCGACGACGATGCCTGGCGCATCGGCTTTCTCGCCCGTGATCCGGTGCGCGCCGAGAAGATCCAGTTCACTGCGCCCTACGTGGTCATCGAAGGCACCTATCTGGTGCCGAAAACCTCGCCGTTTCGCGATGTCGACGAGCTGGATCGCAGCGATGTTCGCATCGCGGTGGGCAAGGGCGCGGCCTATGACCTTTACCTGACCCGCGCGCTGCAGCAGGCAAGCCTGGTGCGCGCTGCCACGTCGGCGGCGGCCATCGAGCTGTTCGTCGAGCGGCAACTGGAGGCGGCTGCCGGCGTTCGTCAGCCGCTCGCGGCCTATGCCGGATCGAACCCTGGCTATCGTGTCCTGCCCGGTCGCTTCACGGCGATCGAGCAGTGCATGGCGATACCCAAGGCGCAGGCATCGGACGCGGTCACGCGTTATGTCGAGGACTTTCTTGCCCGCATGAAGCGGGAGGGCCTGGTGAAGCGTGCGCTGTCGGAAAGCGGCCAGGACGAGACGCAGGCGGCGGAGTGAGCCGGCAGGCGCTGGAAAGCGGGAATATTTAGATCGCGACGTTAACGTTTCGATTCTTTTCTGTTATTTTTTCCGCCGCGGGAGGATCGTGAGCCGGTATCGACGCCATAAGCGTGGGTCACTAGGCTCGGCGCGAGTCTCGCCAAGGAGAGGTGGCAGAGTGGTCGAATGCACCGCACTCGAAATGCGGCATACCTTCGCGGGTATCGAGGGTTCAAATCCCTCCCTCTCCGCCACGAATGATGAAAGCCGGCTCATGGAGCCGGCTTTTTCGTTTCTGGACTCCTCGCAGCATCGGCGTTCAGGCGCCTGCTCTCGCCGGCATCACTTCCAGAATCGCGGCGGTGATCACCAGCGCTGCGCCCAGCCCTTGTAGCCAGGCCAGCGACTCGTTGGCGAACAGCGCCGCCGAGAAGACGCCGACGAGCACTTCGCTCATCATCAGGATGCCCAGCCGGGCGGGGGGCAGATGGCCGGCTGCCCAGACGACGAGGGCCAGCGATGCCGACCACCACAGAATCGCCGCGGCGAGGATCCAGCCTGCTACGCGCCATCCGGTTTCCATCGACGGCAAGCCGGGCCAGGGAGAGAGAAAGGGGGCCAGCAGCACGGCGGTGACCAGGGCGCCGATCGCGAACAGGAAGCTGCCTTCTCCGGGGCCGAGGGTGTTGTGGGAGCGCATGCCGCTGGAAGCGACTGCCCACATCAATCCCGAGGCCAGCCCCAGCCAGTCACCGATGCCGTGCGGCAGCGGGGAGCCGTTGGCGCCGAGCACCAGTCCCAAACCGACCAGCCCCACGAGGATGACGGCTACGCGTCGCCCAGTGAGCGGCCAGCGCCACCATAGCCGTTCGATCAGGGTGCTCCAGACCGGGGTCAGGTAGAACAGCAGAATGACCACGGCGACCTGGCCATGAACCAGGCCGATGGAGTAGAGCATGAACGCCGCCCCGCCCAACGTGACCGAGGCAAGCCCCAGTGCGGACGAACGGGCAAGCCGACGACGCTGGACCAGCGCCCAGGGGGAGAGCACCACGCATGCCGTGGCGGCGATGATCAGCGATCCCCAGACGCCGCCGAGCTGGAGCGCCTCGATGCGGCGAACGGGATACCAGTAGACCCCCCAGAGCGCGCCGGCCAGCAGAATGCCCAGCGCTGCCAGCCGTGCCGGAGAGACACGGCTGGCGAGGTCGAGAGGGAATGGCGTCGCCTTCCTTGGCACGCTAACTCCTTGTCTGAAGCGAATCGGGAATCAGCTCGAGGCCTTTTCCTGCGCGGCTTTCTCCAGCGCGGCCACGGCGGGCAGGGTCTTGCCTTCGACGTACTCCAGGAAGGCGCCGCCGCCGGTGGAGATGTAGGAAACCTGATCGGCGATGCCGTACTTGTCGATCGCTGCCAGGGTATCGCCGCCACCGGCGATCGAGAAGGCAGGGCTCGCGGCAATCGCCTTCGACAGTACCTTGGTGCCGTTGCCGAACTGGTCGATCTCGAACACGCCGACCGGGCCGTTCCAGAGAATGGTGCCGGCATTTTCCAGCAGGCTGGCGAGGTGCTGGGCGGTTTCCGGGCCGATGTCCAGAATCATCTCGTCGTCGCCGACCTGATCGACCGGCTTGACGGTCGCCGTGGCGGATTCAGAGAACTCGGTCGCCACGACGACATCGGTCGGCAGCGGAATCTCGACCCTGACCATCAACTCCTTGGCCTTGTCGACCAGATCGGCTTCATGGAGCGATTTACCCACCCCGTAGCCGGCCGCGGCGATGAAGGTATTGGCGATGCCGCCGCCGACGATCAACTGATCGCATTTCTCCGACAGCGAATAGAGCACATCGAGTTTGGTCGACACCTTGGAGCCGCCGACGATCGCGGCCATCGGACGCTTGGGCGCGCTGAGCGCCTTTTCCAGCGCATCGAGCTCGTTGGCCAGCAGCGGCCCGGCGCAGGACTGCGGCGCGAACCGGATCACGCCATGGGTAGACGCCTGGGCGCGGTGGGCGGTACCGAAAGCATCCATGACATAGATATCGCAAAGGGCGGCGTAGGCCTTGGCCAGCGCTTCGTCGTCTTTTTTCTCGCCATTGTTGTAGCGCACGTTCTCGAGCAGCACGACTTCCCCGTCGGCGATCTCGACCTTGCCGTCGAGATAATCCTTCTCCAGCCGTACCGGTTTGCCGAGCAGGCTGGAGAGATGCTCCGCCACCGGGGCCAGCGAGAACTCGTCGGCGGGCTCGCCCTCGGTGGGGCGTCCGAGATGGCTCATCAGCATGACGCTGGCGCCGCCATCGAGTGCCGCCTTGATGGTTGGCAAGCTGGCGCGAATCCGCGCATCGCTGGTGACCTTGCCGCCCTTGACGGGCACGTTGAGATCCTCGCGGATCAGTACGCGTTTCCCGGCGAGATCCAGTTCAGACATCTTGAGTAGGTTCATAGGGTCCTTTCCTTACGGTGAAGAGAAGTGACGGGGTCGGAAACGGCGGAGGGCAGTTCGAGCCAGTGGCGGGCGACGTCGAGCATCCGGTTGGCGAAGCCCCACTCGTTGTCGAACCAGCACAATAGCTTGAGCAGGCGGCCGCCGGCCACGCGGGTCTGGGTGGCATCCACGATACCCGAGCGCGGATCGTGGTTGAAGTCGACCGAGGCCATCGGTTCGTAGGTCATGCCGAGCAGCCCCGGGTAGCGTTCGCGACTCGCGGCGGCCAGACAGGCGTTGACGGCAGCGGCGTCGGTCTCGCGCTCGAGCGAGATCGCCATGTCCATGGCCGAGACGTTGATGGTCGGCACGCGTACGTGAAGACATTCGAAACGATCCGCCAGATGCGGCATCAACCGGCCGATGCCGCGTGCCAGGCCGGAGTCCACGGGGATGATCGACTGCATCGCCGACCGTGTCAGGCGCAGGTCGCTGTTGTGGTAGGCGTCGATCACCGGCTGGTCGTTCATCGCCGAATGGATGGTGGTGGTGACGCCGTGGGAGACGCCGAAGCTGGCTTCCAGCACGTCGAGGATCGGTATCAGACAGTTGGTGGTACACGAGGCCGCCGAGACGATGCGCATGTCGCGGGCGATTGCTGCGTGATTGACGCCATAGACGACCGTGGTGTCGACGTCGGTCTCCGCCGGTTGGGAGAACAGCAGCCGCGCTGCGCCGGCCTGGAGATGGCGCTCGGCCGTGGCGCGATCCTTGAAGCTGCCGGAGCACTCCAGCAGCAGATCGATCCCGAGTTCGCCCCACGGCAGCGCTTCCGGTTCGGCAGCGTTGAGCACCCGAATGGTGCGGCCGTTGATGACCAGGCAGCCATCCCGTGCTTCTACCTGACCGGGAAAGCGTCCATGAGTCGTGTCGTAGCGAGTCAGGTAGGCGATCGTCTCGAGGTCGGAAAGCTCATTGATGGCAACGATTTCCAGCGGCAGGTCGGGGCGTTCGATCAGCGCGCGCAGCACGCTCTGGCCGATGCGGCCGTAGCCGTTGATGGCGACGCGGTAGGTCATGGGCGAATCGTGAATCCTGATAACCCTGGGAAGAGCGAATGGGAGCATCTTAGCGCATTCGGTCCTGGTGGGCAGAATTCGAGCCTGAGGCACGCTGGACGGGAAAATCTCGATCGAATCGGGTAAACCGCTGGACGACGCCAGGGCTGCCCCATAGTTTGAGGTGATGTTCCGCGTTGCTGGGTGATATCTCCGATGTCTATCGTTGCGAAGGCGCTGCCGAGATTGTCGGGTTCGGCGTCGCATTCTCGGGCCCGTTCGTCATGAGGCGCCATCTCGAGTCGTTGTCGTTCTATCTTTCCGCCACTGAATGCCTGGTCGAGGGCGAGGGCAGCGGGGTGGTGCTGGCCAGTTCGACGCCGCTCAGCCTGTGGGGCGGCGTGGACCCGGACCGAGGCGAAATCATCGATCGCCACCACCCGTTGTGCGGCGAAGGCATCGCCGGGCGGGCGCTGGTCATTCCCCACGGGCGGGGGTCGTGTACCGGCAGCGTGGTGCTGCTGGAGGCCATCCACGCCGGGCAGGCGCCGGCGGTGATCGTGCTCAACCGGGTCGATGACATCATCGCCCTGGGCGCCATCGTCGCCGAGGAAGTCTTGTCGCTGTCGGTGCCGATCGTGGTGCTGGACGACGCGCGTTTCGCCATGGCGCAGGCGGCGCATCTCGTCACGCTCCATCGGGGCAGGCGGCTGGTACTGAGCGGCCCGCGACTGGCGGGCCTGGCCAGCGTGACGGCCGGCGGGGAGCTCGGGCACGAGCCGGCCCCGGCGATTGCCGCCAACGACGGGTTCGCGCTCACGCCGGCGGATCGGCGCTGTCTCGACGGCGAGGACGGCCCGGCGGCCCAGGCCGCCATGCGCATCGTGTTGCGCATGGCGCGTCTGCAGGGCGCGCTCGGACTGCTCGACGTGACTCGGGTACATGTCGATGGCTGCATCTACACCGGCCCCGCGGGACTGGCCTTCGCGGAACGACTGGCCGCGTGGGGCGGCCGGGTACGCGTACCCACCACGCTCAACGCGATCTCGGTGGATCGCCGCCGCTGGGAGGCGGACGGCGTTCCCGATGCCCTCGGCGTTCCCGCCAGCCGCCTGGCCGATGCCTACGTGGCGCTGGGGGCGCAACCGACCTACACCTGCGCGCCCTATCTGCTCGACGGCCCGCCGCAGCTGGACGAACCGATCGCCTGGGCGGAGTCCAACGCGGTGGTCTATGCCAACAGCGTGCTGGGCGCCCGGACCAACAAGACACCGGATCTGCTGGATATCTGCATTGCGCTGACCGGCCGCGCGCCCTCTTCAGGCTACTATCTGGAGACGAATCGGTGGGCTCGACTCCGCGTGGATCTGCCGCCCTTGCCGGCAGCGGATGAGTCGCTGTATCCGCTGCTGGGCTACGTGATCGGCGCCTATGCCGGCGATCGGGTGCCGGTCATCTGTGGGCTGGACATCTCGAGTGGCGAGGCGCCGTCGGCGCTCAAGGCGTTCGGGGCGGCCTTCGCCACCACGGCGTCGGCGGGCCTGTTTCATGTCGCGGGTGTCACCCCGGAGGCCGTGGATAGCCAGACAGCGCTGGGAGGCGTGCCACCCGAGGCGAGCTGGGCGCCGACGATGGCCGATCTGCGCCGTGGCTGGCTGGAGCTCAATGGCGAGCGGGGCGAACGCGTCGATCTGATCGCGCTGGGGAATCCGCACTTTTCGCTGGACGAGTTCGCGACGCTGGCTTCGCTGTGCCGTGGTCGGCGCAAGCACGATGACGTCGAGCTGATCGTCACGACCAGCCGGCACGTGGCAGGGCAGGCCCGGCGCGCCGGCCATCTGGCGACGCTGGAAGCCTTCGGTAGCCGAATCATGACCGATACCTGCTGGTGCATGCTCCAGGCGCCGATCGTCGCGCCGTCGGCCCGCACGATTCTGACCAACTCCGCCAAGTACGCCCACTATGCGCCAGGGCTGGTGGGGCGGCAGGTGAGATTCGCCGGACTTTCGACATGCGTGACTGCCGCCGTCGACGGCCGGCTTGCCGCCGCGATGCCGGCCTGGCTAGGCGAGTGAAACAGCGGATGGCGGCTGTTTCTGGTCGCCTGCAGTCAGTGGTCGCCTGCGGTCAGTCGCCTGTGGTCAGTCGCTCGTCAGCGGTTCTTCGTCAACTGGGCGGCAATCGCGTTGAGCTGCTCGGCCAGGGTTTCCGGCATCTCCATGGGAAGCAGGTGACCATAGCCGGGAAAAACCTCGAGCTTGCCTTGCGGAAGGTGCGGCATGACTTCGGCACGCTGCGTCTCCGGTGGCAGCGACGGGTCCTGGTCGCCGACCAGCACCCAGGCCGGATAGGCCAGCTTGCCGACGGTCTCGCGCCAGTCCTCGGCATAGGTCGTCGTCGGCCAGGCGCGCCACGCGGCCGGGTTGGCGTTGATGGCATCTTCCACCGCCTGCTGGTAGAGCGTCGGTGCGAGTGACACCTCGCTGGCGCCGTCGATGAACTGGCGCGCCTGGGCTTCGCTGAAGTCGAATTCCCGCTGGAACCGATGCTCCTCCTCGCCGATCGACTGCGGCCCCGGCGGCGACGGCGCGATCAGGATCAGCGCGCGTAGCCATGCCGGGCGATTGGCGGCGACGGTCATCGCGATGCGCCCGGAGAACGAGTGGCCGACCAGGATCACGTCGTCGAGCTTGGCGGCATCGATGCACTGCTCGACGTGCCGTGTCATCGAGGCGACGTCGAACCCGGCCACCTCGCTGGCGCGGCCGAAGCCCGGCATGTCCAGCGTGACGACCCGGTATCGATCGTCGAGCAGCGGCAGCACCGCCTCCCACTCATGATGGGAACTGCCGAAGAAGTGCATGAGCACCAGCGTCGGGTCTCCCTGACCGCTGTCACTGGCTATCGTCATCGGGTGTCTCCTGTCGAGGTCATCGAAATGTTCGACGAACTGCTATCAGCGTAGCGCGATCTTCGCCGCTGTCAGGGGCGAGCGCGGTACGGCACGCCGTTCGATGGAGAAGCCATTCGGCAGAACGCCTGCAGAAAGCGGCTTCAATAGACAGAAACGGCTTCAATAGACATAAGCGGTTTCAATAGACAGAAAACGCTTTCAGTAGAAAAGATGCCAGACGAGCGGCAGCACGATGGCGGTAAAGGCGCCGGTCAGGCTCATGCCCAGCGAGGCGAAGGCACCGGCGACCGTGCCGAGTTCGAACGCGCGTACGGTGCCCAGGGCGTGCCCGTTGATGCCCAGCGCCAGGCCGATCAGCCGTGGGTCACGAATACGCAGGATCCGGCTCAGCCACTCCACCCCGAAGATGGCGGTAATGCCCGTCGTCAGCAACGCTCCCATCAGCAGCGCCCGCGAGCCGCCGAGTTCTTCGGCCAGCCCGAGCGCGATGGGCGAGGTCACCGACTTGGGCGCCAGCGAGGCCAGCACGTCCTTCGGCGCGCCCATGATGGCGGCGATGATCACCGCGTAGCAGGCGGCCAGCGTCGCCGACAGCGGGAGCGTCATCAGAATCGGCTTCCACAATGCGCGTATCTGCGGCAGCTGCTGGTAGAGCGGGACGGCCAGCGCGACGGTAGCCGGGCCCAGCAGCAGCATCAGCCAGCTGGCGCCCCGGTTGTAGTCATCGATGCCGATGGGCAACGAGGCGACGACCACGGCAATCGTGATCGCTGCGATCAGCATCGGTGGGCACCAGCTGGGTCGGCGCATCAGCTTGAACAGGCGAATGCCGAAGAAGTAGGCGCCGAGAGTGAGCGCGATCGCCGCGATCGGCGACTCGAACCACTGTTGCGGCAACTGCGAAAGACGCGCGAGCCAGTCATTCATGGTCGATGCTTCCGAGAGGATTGGTGGGCTCGTCGTCGGCGGGGAGGTAACGGCGCATCAGCAGCAGGCTCGACAACACGCTGAGCAGCGTGCCGGCGATCAGGGCGGTCAGAATCGCGGCCCATTGGTCTGCAAATTGATCGGCGACAAAGAATATCTCGACGACACCGGGCATGATCAGCAGTGCCAGCATGGCGATCAGCGGTTGGCTGACATGCACGACATCCGGATTCATGCGACCGCGATAGCCGAACCAAAGCGTCAACAGCAGCATGCCTATTACACCGCTGGGCATCGGAATGTGAAGTAGCTGCACGAAGGTCTGCCCCAGCAACAGAAAGGCAAGCAGCCACAGAAAGCCGCGCAGAACGGACATCGCTGAAACCCCGGATCGCTGAAAGGTTAGCATCATACCAAAGGCGCAACGTTCCCCCGCAGGTTGATGCGAAAGACGTGATCCTCGGCGATGGCTCAAGACTTTCCCATGACGATTTTCAGCCATTGCCCGGATACGAAATGTGACAGTCTGGGAGGCCCCGTCAGGCGTCCGACAGAAGAGACAGGCGATGCAGAAACGGTGCATGGACGTGAACTGCGACGCATTGTCGCTTATTCTTGGCGACGTTCTACGGCTAATCGATGATCGCCGCGGCTGGAGAGAGGGCTGCAGTATGGGCAGCGCGGCGTGAAACGGTTGCGCGTGGGGGCGGTGAATGCGCACCTGATCGGGTTCCGTGGGACCGGTCGTGCGACGTCATCGGCTGGCGCCAGTCTTTCCGGACGGTACGCGGCGCAGCAACGCGGTTCGCGCTGAAACGGCCACAGGCCCTAGAGCAGCCATTATCGGGTAGCCATCTTTGGTAGAGAGGGAAACGGCCCAGGTCGAGATTCCCCGGATGACCCATCTTGAGGACAGAGGAAAAGCAACATGACCGATATTGCCAAGTTACTGGGCAAGGAAGCCGACAGCCTTCTCAGCTATACCTGTACGGGTTTCAAGAAAGAAGACCTGTATCTCCCGGGGCCCGATTTCGTCGACCGCGTATTCTCCGATACCGACCGCAGCCCGCACGTGATGCGTAACCTGCAGACGCTGTTCAATACTGGTCGTCTGGGTGGCACGGGCTATCTCAGCATCCTGCCGGTCGATCAGGGTATCGAGCATTCGGCTGGTGCCTCCTTCGCGCCCAACCCGATGTATTTCGATCCCAAGAACATCGTCGAACTGGCGCTGCAGGGCGGCTGCAACTGCGTCTGTTCCACCCTGGGCGTGCTCTCGTCCGTCGCGCGGCGCTACGCGCACAAGATCCCGATGATGCTCAAGCTCAACCACAACGAGAGCCTGACGCTGCCGGCGATGTACGAGCAGACCATGTTCGCGCAGATCGAGCAGGCTCACGACATGGGCTGCATCGCGGTCGGCGCCACGATCTACTTCGGTTCCGAAGATAGCCGTCGCCAGATCCAGGAAGTCAGCGAGGCGTTCGAGCGCGCGCACGAGCTGGGCATGGTCACCGTGCTGTGGTCGTACCTGCGCAACCCCGAGTTCAAGAAAGACGGCACCGATTACCACGTCTCTTCCGACCTCACCAGCCAGGCGGTGCATCTGGCGGCGACCATCAAGGCGGATATCGTCAAGCAGAAGCTGCCGGAGAACAATGGCGGCTACAAGGCGATCGGTTTCGGCCATACCCACGACAAGGTCTACAGCGAACTGACCAGCGATCATCCGGTCGATCTGGCCCGCTATCAGGTGGCCAACTCGTTCATGGGACGCGCCGGGCTGATCAACTCCGGCGGTGGCTCCAAGGGCCATTCCGACATGGGCGAAGCCGTGCGTACCGCCGTCATCAACAAACGTGCCGGCGGCATGGGTCTGATCTCCGGTCGCAAGGCGTTCCAGAAGCCGCTGAAGGAAGGTATCGAGCTGCTCAACGCCGTCCAGGATGTCTACCTCTCCAAGGACGTGACAATCGCCTGACAGACTCGTCGAACGTTAGACGTTCGCCAACCGTTGCAGAAGCCCGGCCATGGCCGGGCTTTTTTCGTCCCGTTATCAGCAAGTTGCCCAAGCCGAGCGGTTGCGACTTTGGTCGGGCGACTTAAGTTGAATTGTCTGACAAAGTCGCTTTCTCTACCGTGCAAGGCGTGTTCGATGATAACGCTATCATTTGGTTCCACCGGGGGCGGCGCATCGGGTTGCGCTTCGCATGTGGGACAACGGTATGAGGGAGACGCATCATGAAAGCGATTTTGGGTAAGACCTGTCTGGCCGTGCTGGCCAGTGCCGCCATTGGCGTATCGGCTTCCGCCCAGGCCGCCGACGACTGTCCGCTGCCGGGCAACCTGCGCGTCGTGATCGGTTCGACGTCGACCGGCGGCGATACCTATCAGGTGTCCAGCATGGTGGTCGACCAGTTGGCCGAGCAGCTCGACATCAACGCCAAGGTCGACGCCGTCGGTGTCATGCCCGGCTTCCAGGCGCTGGAGCGTAGCCGGCACGGCAACACGATCATGATCTTCCATGATGGCTCCTATCTGGGTCATCTCTACGGCGTGAACGGCTATCCCGACATCTTCAGCAAGTTCGTCGTCGGGCCGACCATCGCCATCAACCCGGGCAACGCTTACCTGGTACCGAAAAGCTCGCCCTATCAGTCGATGAGCGACATCATCGAAGCCGCCGGTGACGGCAAGCAGGTGAAGGTCGCCATCCAGCCGGGCGGTGTTTCCGAGATCGGCTTTACCGCGCTGAAGAACGCCGTGCGGATGCAGTATCCGGGCAAGGAGAGCAACATCGTTGCCGTCAACACCGGCTCCCAGGCGGACAAGAACCAGCTGCTGTTCGACGGGGCGGTGGATGTGATCAACGGTTCGGTCCAGGCCAACGAGCAGTACACCCAGCTGCCCGCCGACGACCAGAAGGCGATGCGCTTCGTCTGGATCACGGCTCGAGAGAAGACCATTGCCCAGACCAACGAAGAAGGCATGGGTGATACCACGCGCGAGCAGTTGCTGCAGTACGTGACGCCGAACGCCAGCGTGCCGATGGGCGAGGACCAGGACTTCACCTTCGATAAGGAATTCTTCCTGCTGTACAACAAGGACATGGATCCTGCCGCGATCGACTGCATCGACAGTGCCCTGGCCGACGTGTACGAGGGGGATGAGCTCCAGGAGCAGCTGAAGCGCTCGTTCTTCGTGCCCGACTACAAGCCGACCCAGGAAGCGGCCAGCTATCTGGAAGAGAAGAACGACGACTACAAGACCATCATCAGCGACCTGAAAGGCTGATCCTGCCGCGTGCCGGCCGGCGAACGTCGGCCGGCACGATTAGGTTGCACCACGGAGGCGGCCGGTGGCGCCCCGCGCACGTGCCGCTTTCCATGGAAAGCCAATGGCTGTCGCTGCTCGATGTCAGCATCGACTTCGACCAATCGCATCTCTTCTTTCCCCGTATCGTCACCTGGATCCTGGTCATCCTGCTGGCGATGATCGTGATCACCCGCTATCGGCTGCTGGTGCCCGGCCTGAAGCGTGCCGGCCGTGTACTGGCAGGGCGCGAGGGCGAGTTCGACCACAAGCGCTTCTTCGGCACGCTGGCGTTGACGACGGCTTACTTTTATCTGATGAGCGTGCTGAGCGACGTGTTCCCCAACACCGGCTACAGCTTCCTGATCATGTCGGTGCTGTTCGTGTTCCTGCTGTCGCTTCTGTACGTCGATCATCTGACGCGGCGGCTGTTCATCATTCTGGTGCTGAACGCGCT
Organism: Salinicola sp. 4072; assembly: GCF_036663415.1. Taxonomy (NCBI): domain Bacteria; kingdom Pseudomonadati; phylum Pseudomonadota; class Gammaproteobacteria; order Oceanospirillales; family Halomonadaceae; genus Salinicola; species Salinicola sp. 4072. The sequence goes on from NZ_JAXOVV010000010.1 coordinate 33,956, forward strand.
GATTGCCCCGACGCTGGCCTGGTATGTGCTGGCACAGCTGTTCCGCATCACCTTGCCCTGATCTTTTTGGCCTGACCATCGGAGACTCGTCTCATGGATATCCTGTCTCACCTCACGCCGATGTTCTTCGGGCTGATCGCCGCGGGAACCCTGATCGGTATCATCTTCGGCGCGATTCCCGGCATGACCGCCACCATGGCGGTGGCCGTCTGTCTGCCGCTGACCTATGCCTTCGGGCTCGAGAATGGCATCGCGCTGCTGCTGGGGCTTTACGTCGGCGGTATTTCGGGCGGGATGGTTCCCGCCGTGCTGATCAACATTCCCGGCACGCCCTCGTCGATCACCACCACCTTCGACGGCTATCCGATGGCCAAGCGGGGCGAGGGCGAGCGCGCGCTCAAGATCGGCATCGTCGCCTCGGTCTTCGGCGGGCTGTTCAGCGCCGCGGTGCTGTTCTTCTTCGCGCCGGTGCTGGCGGATTTCGCGATCAAGTTCTCCTACGTCGAGAAGTTCCTGATCATCCTGTTGGCATTGACCGTGATCGCCTCGCTTTGCTCCAACATGTTGATGGGTATCTTCAGCGGTGTACTGGGCGTCTGGCTCAGCCTGATCGGTACCTACTCGATCACGGAGGGGGGCAACGGTGAAACCCGTCTGATGTTCGATTTCATGGAGTATTACCTGATCGATGGCTTTTCGCTGCTGCCGGTGCTGATCGGTATCTTCGGGCTGACGACCGTGCTGCTGGACGCCGAGAAGGGTTTCAAGGACGAGACGGGTCAGGGGCCGATTTCGCTCAAGGGCGGTGCGAAGTTCAAGTTCAACGTATTCAAGGGCCAGTTGCTCAACCTGGTGCGCTCCTCGAGCATCGGCACCTTCGTGGGAATTCTGCCGGGCGTCGGTGGCAGCGCCGCTTCGGTGCTGGCCTACAGCCAGGAGAAGAACTTCTCGCGTGACTCTTCCCAGATGGGCAAGGGCGCGCCGCAGGGGATCGTCTCTTCGGAATCTTCCAACAATGCGTTGACCGGTGGCGCGCTGGTGCCGCTGCTCTCGCTGGGCATCCCCGGGGATTCCACCACCGCGATTCTGATCGGTGCCTTCACGCTGCAGGGCATTCAGGTCGGCCCGCTGTTCATCGGCAACAACATCGATACCTGGTATCTGATGATCATCGCCTTGCTGGCGGCCAACGTGCTGATGTTCGGCATCATGTACTTCGCAATCCGCCACATCGCCAAGGTGATCGAGGTGCCGAAGTACATTCTGTACCCGCTGATCATCATGATGTGCGTGGTCGGCGCCTACGCGATCAATTACGGCATCATGTTCGACGTCTGGACCCTGCTGATCTTCGGGATCTTCGGCTGGGTCGCCCATAAGATCGGCCTGGAAACGGTGCCGCTGATCATCGGCTTCATCCTGGGCAAGTCGGCGGAGGTCTACTTCGTGAAAAGCATCGAGTCCTACGGCAACCTGTCGATCTTCTTCACCAAGAGCCCGATCGCCATGTCCCTGTGGGTGCTGATCGCGGTCTCGCTGGCCTTCGCGATCTATCTGCGGGTACGCAACCGTCGGCAGGCGACCGTCGCAAGCTGAGCCAGACCTGCAACGCAAAAAAAGCCCACGCCATCGAGGATGGCGTGGGCTCTTTACGTCGGGATAGCGAACGATCAATCAGCGCTTAGCTTGCGCACCTGATTGAGGTTTTCCATCGTCGTCAGACACGCCTCGGCCGCTTCGCGCCCCTTGGTCAGGAAGTGCTGCCGGAAGAAGGTTGCATGCGCCTCGTGCTCGTGGAAGTGATGCGGCGTGAGCACGGCGGAGAGCACCGGCACTTCCTGCTCGACCTGCAGCGACATCAGCGCGTCGATCACCGCGGTGGAGACGAAGTCGTGGCGATAGATGCCGCCGTCGACGACGAACCCTGAGGCGACGATCGCGGCGTAACGGCCGCTCTTGGCCAGCAGTTTGGCCTGCAGCGGAATCTCGAATACGCCCGGGACGGTGAAGGTGTCGACCTGTTCCACGGCAAAGCCGCGTTCGGCGACCGCGTCGAGGAAGGCAGCGTGACAGTTGCCGACGATATCGCCGTGCCAGTCGGCGCGGATAAAGGCAATGCGTTGCGACAGCGTCTGGGAGGAGAGCTGCGGGGGGTAGGACTGATTCATGGTCGTTTCCTATTCAGATGACCGAGGTCACGTTAACCAGAATCAGGGCTGCGGGTCCGCTTGGGAATCACGGGAGGCAGTTGGCATGGGCGTGAAAACGGCGAAAATCACCGATAACCACGCGGGGCCGACCGAATCGTCGTCGCAAGGGGAACCGTTCTCTTTCATCCGGACTATGACCGTCGGCTTCGGAATTGCACCGAATCTGCTGACCCCGCCGCCGTAGACGCTGGCTAAATGTCTGCGCGATCGAATCGCTACGTTACGCGGTGCTCGAAAACTCGGCTAACAACTCGTTATGCCTCGTCTTCTGCGCGCCGGGTGCCTTGCGCTTCAATCTGCTCGTCGATTTATCCAGCGCCTCCGGGAAATTAGGCAGGCGCTCGCGGGCTTAGAGGCTGGCGTGTCTTTTCACGCCGCATCATTACCGCCGGTGGGGACTTTCACCCCGCCCTGAGAACCGACTGCGGCGAACCGCAATCCGCCGATAGTCTACGCCGTTCCTGGCCCGCGAGAAAGCCGGAGTCGAGGGCGCTTGTGGTATCGTGAGGCGGCCAAGCCGGGCCGGATTCGACCTTTCAGGATTCGATTTTCTCAAAACATGGAAGCGTGCATGAACGAGCGCAACGAAAACGCCGATATCGCCCTGATGACGGAAATTGCCACCCTCTATTACACCGAGGGGGAAACGCAGGAGGTCATCGCCAATCGGCTGGGGATCTCTCGCGTCAAGGCAGGGCGGTTGCTCAAGCGCGCGCAAGCCGAAGGGATCGTCGACGTTCGGGTGCGCCAGCACCCGGCGGTCAGCGCGGAAATCGAGCAGGCGCTCAAGCGGCGTTTCGGCATCAAGCGCGCATTGATTGCCCTCGATCACGCCGATGCCGACGTCCAGCGGGCCAACGTGGCCAGCCTGGTGGCCGACCATCTCTCGCGGCAGTTGAGCGACGGGGCGATCGTCGCCGTCGGCATGGGCCGCAACGTCGGCGCGGTGGCGGACAACGTCTTCGAGCAGGGCCAGCGCCAGTGTTCCTTCGTCTGCGCCATCGGGGGATCGGTGCGGGCCGGGGAGTACATGAACCCGGACCATATCTGTCGGCGCCTGGCGATCAAGTTCGGCGGTGACAGCGAGACGCTCTACGCCCCGGCCCTGGTGCAGAATCTCGAGCTGCGCGACGCGATGTATGAAAATCCGACCATTCGCCAGACGCTGGACCGCGCCCGGCGCGCTGATCTCGCCCTGATCGGCATCGGCGACCTCAGCGAGAACAGCAACATGGTGCGCATGGGCTGGTTCACGCCACAGGAGACCGCCGAGGCGCGGCTTTCCGGTACCGTCGGCGACATGATGGGTTACGACTTCATCGATATCTACGGCCGTCCGTCGCTGACGCCGATGCAGGGCCGCGTGATCGGCCTGACGATCACCGATCTGGCGCGGATCCCCGATGTCATCGCCATCGCCGCCGAGAACACCAAGGCGGCCGGCATTCTCGGGGCGCTGCGTACCGGCGTGATCGATACGCTGGCGACCAGCGTCACCAATGCGCACACGATTCTGCGCCTGGATGAAGCGACACGGGTCGATGACGAGCCTAATTAACGTCGCCAGTCCCTAACAAGTCGCAGCAAGCCAGGGCGATCGCACGTCGGTAATCGATCGCATTTGAAGGATTGCGTGTGAGCCGGTATAGCTGGGCATTTGGTCAGAGTTCCCTCATGCCCCAGTCCTCACACCCCATCATGGGTGTTTTCGTTGCCGTCACCGATCCCCGCCAGTCCAGCAAGGTTCATCATTCCTTGTCGGACGTGCTGACCATGGCGGCCTGCGGCATCCTGGTTGGCGCTGACACGTTCGAGGAGATCGAACTCTGGGCCAGGGGGAAGCTGTCCTGGCTGCGGCAGTACCTTACCTTGCCCAATGGGATTCCCTCGCACGATACCTTTGCGCGCCTCTTAGGGCTGATGAGCCCAGCAGAGTTCGAAGCTGCCTTCCGACACTGGGTCGAAAGCGTACTGCCTGGCGTCTCGCCGCAGGTGGTGGCGCTGGACGACAAGACCAGCCGGCGATCGGCCAAGGCCTGTGAAGGACAACCAGCCACAACTCAGGGAGGCCATGGAAGACTTCTTCGACACCTTCCTGTCGGAGCCACCCGAGAGAACGTCTCATCAGGTCAGTGAAATCGTCAACAAAGATCACGGGCGGCGGCGCTGCCATGTCTTTGAGGCGCGGGAATGCCCGACTCGCTGGCCAGACCTATATCCGTAGCCTGGCTCCCGATGCAGAGCGGTTGGCCAGGGCGGTGCGTCAGCTCTAGGGCATCGAGAACCGGATGCACTGGTGCCTGGATGTGGCCTTTGCCGATGACTAGATGCGAGCACGGATGGCCCACGCGGCGCATAACTTGGCCAACTTCAAGCGCCTGATGCTTAACCTGATTCGGCTGGATGCGGTGAAGCGCAAGGGCAGCTTCAAGACCCAGCGGATCATTGCGGCGACATCGGATGACTACCGCGCCCACCTACTCGGGATTGAATGAGAATGGATCGCTACGTGCGATCGCCTTGCGCAGCAAGCCGAGTGGATAAAGAGTCATTACTGTGGCTCGACTCCGGTCATCTCTGATTGCCAAGAAATACCTGCCCGAAGCCTAATAGGTGTCCGGCATCAGTAGACAGCTACAGCAGCTCATTATTGGCGCGAAGAGCATGGGAGAGCCGACACCGCGTTACGGCGGTGTCGGTGACAGCTAGTATAGGAAGAGGCTGTCGAGCCGTTGATAAGCTGGGATGTCAATGCGTCGGCATCGTGAAGTGGCTGGTCTCTTCGCGAATACCGCTGGGCCAGCGCTGGGTGATGGTCTTCATGCGCGTATAGAAGCGCACCCCGTCGCTGCCATGCATGTGCAGCGGACCGAACAGCGAACGCTTCCAGCCGCCGAAGCTATGGAAGGCCATGGGTACCGGGATCGGCACGTTGACGCCGACCATGCCCACCTGGATCTGCTCGCAGTACTGGCGTGCGGCATCGCCATCACGGGTGAATATCGCCGTACCGTTGCCGAACTCGTGAGCGTTGATCATCGACACGGCTTCGTCGAAGCTGCCTGCGCGGGCGATGGCCAGTACCGGCCCGAAGATTTCCTCGGCATGGATGCGCATGTCCGGCTTGACGTGATCGAACAGCGTGCCGCCGATGAAATAGCCGTTGCCGGCCTCCTTGACGACCGTCTCGCGGCCGTCGACGACCAGCTCGGCGCCTTCCTCGACACCGGTGGCGATATAGTCCTTGACCTTTTCCCGATGCTGGCAGGTAACCAGCGGGCCCATGTCGTTGTCCGGTCCATCGACCAGCCCGGGGCCGACGCGCAGGGTGTCGAGTTTGGCGATCAGTTTTTCGCGTAGGCGGCTGGCGGTTTCCTCGCCGACCGGCACGGCCACTGAAATCGCCATGCAGCGTTCACCCGCTGAACCGTAGGCCGCGCCCATCAGGGCGTCCACGGCCTGGTCGAGGTCGGCATCGGGCATGATCACCATGTGATTCTTGGCGCCGCCCAGGGCCTGGACACGCTTGCCATGGCTCGAGGCAGTGGCATAGATGTATTCAGCGATCGGTGTGGAACCGACGAAACTTACCGCCTGGACGCGCTGGTCGGTGAGCAGCACGTCGACGGCTTCTTTATCCCCGTTGACCACGTTGAACACGCCATCGGGCAGGCCGGCCTCGCTGAGCAGTTCGGCCAGGCGCATCGGTGTGGACGGGTCCTTCTCCGAGGGTTTCATGACGAAGGTGTTGCCACAGGCCAGAGCGATGGGGAACATCCACATCGGCACCATCGCCGGGAAGTTGAACGGCGAGATGCCGGCGCACACGCCCAACGGCTGCATCATCGAGAAGCTATCGACGCCGGTGCCAACGTTCATGGAGTGCTCGCCCTTCTGCAGGTGCGGGATGCCGCAGGCGAACTCGACGACTTCCAGGCCGCGTGTCAGCTCGCCCTTGGCATCCGAGAATACCTTGCCATGCTCGCTGGAAATCAGGCGTGCCAGTTCGTCGGCGTTGCGCTCGACCAGTTCCTTGAACTTGAACAGAATGCGTGAGCGCTTGAGCGGCGTCATTTTGGCCCATGCCGGGAAGGTGTCAGAGGCGACGCGTACCGCGTCTGTTGTTTCAGCAGCCGACGAGAGCGCTACCTGGAGCGACTGCTCACCGGTGGCGGGGTTGTAAACCGGTGCTGTACGGCCGCTTTGGCTGGCAACGGCTTGGCCGCCGATAAAATTACCCAATGTGTTCACGGTTCGTCTCCTTGTGACGTTAGCTAATTTGAAAAGGCGTTAAACGCTCTCACGCACGATGAGGTCGTCACGCTGAAGGAGTCCTTCCGACAGAGTAATACCGAGCCCCGGCTCGCTTCCGGCATGCAGCATGCCGTGCTTGACCTCGGGCAGGCCGTCGATCAAATCTCGATACCATGTCGCCATGCTGGCCCTGACCACCTCCTGATAGATAGCGGTCGGCGCGTGGAGTGCCAAGTGCATTCCAGCCACCAACGTGACAGGGCCGGTGCAGTCATGGGGAGCCAGGGGCTTGTTGAAAACCTCGGCGAGAGCGGCGATCTTGCGCGCTTCGCTCAAGCCCCCGCACCAGGCGACGTCCACCATCACGAAGTCGACGGCGCTGGCGCTGAGCATGTCCTTGTAGGAGGCCGCCCCCGCCAGGGTCTCGCTGCCGCACAGCGGCACATCGATTCGGCTTCGCAGCATCGCAAGCTCGAAGTTGTCGTCCATCTTGTGCAGCGGGTCCTCGACCCAGGCCACCCCGAACTCCTCCAGCCCGCGGCAGATGCTTTCCGCTGCCTGCCCGCCCCAGAGACTGTGCAGCTCGCACATCACGTCGATCCTGTCACCCACCGCCTTGCGCACCTTCTCGAAGGGCGCCAGCCCCGCCTTGAGATCCCCGCGGGAGATGCGGTGGCGGTTCTTGCTGGCGAAGACGTCGAAGGGCCAGATCTTCATCGCCTTGTAGCCTTCGTCGAGCAAGCCCGCTGCCAGCTCGCCGGCGTCGCGCATGAAGGCAATCTGATCGTCGTAGGGGCCGCTTGCCACGTCGTCCTTGCCGATGTCGCGGCGCTTGTTGCCCACGGCGCTGGAGTTGAAGTTGTAGCCTGCGCAGGTGTTGTAGACATCGACGGCGAGCCGCGAAGCGCCACCCAGCGCCTCGAAGACCGGCACACCGGCGCGCTTGCCCGCCAGGTCCCATAGGGCGATGTCGACGGCGCTGGCCGCACGAGTCTCGACGCCGGCGGCATTGAACCCTAGGTAGGGCTTGGAAAGATGGTTCGACAGCGCCTGGATGTGGCGGGCTTCCTGGCCGATCAAGTAGGCCGCGAACTCGTCATGGATCGTGGCTTCCACCGCGGAGGCGCTGCGAAAGCTTTCGCCCAGGCCAACCAGACCGTCATCGGTTTCGATCTGCACCCATATCAGGTTCGGGTACCGCTTCACTCGTGTCGTCTTGACGTTCTTTATCAAGGCCATGTCGCGCTCGCTTGTTGTTGGTCGGGGATCAATAGATGTCCGGCTCCGGCGTGGCACCTCCGAAGCCGCTTTCCAAGAAGTCAAAGTCGCAGCCTTCATGGGCCTGCTTGATGTGCTTCAAGTACATCCAGGTGTAACCGCGGCCATATCTCGGCGCCGGCGGTACGTGCGCGGCCTTGCGTCGCTCGAGGGTCTCGTCGTCGACGAGCATGTCCAGGCGACGGGCAGTCAGGTCGAGTCTGATCAGGTCGCCAGTCTCGAGCAGCGCCAACGGCCCGCCGACATGCGACTCTGGCGAGACGTGCAGTACGCAGGCACCGTAGGAGGTGCCCGACATGCGGGCATCGGAAAGCCTCAGGATGTCGCGACAACCTTGGTTGAGGAGTTTCTTGGGCACCGGCAGCATGCCCCACTCGGGCATGCCGGGACCGCCTTGGGGGCCGGCGTTACGCAGTACCAGCACATGATCCGGAGTGACGTCGAGCGCTTCGTCGTTGATCGCCTCAAGCATCGAGGGGTAGTCGTCGAACACCAGCGCCGGGCCGGTATGGTGAAGAAAGCGCGGGTCGCAGGACGCCGGCTTGATGATCGCCCCGTCGGGGGCGAGGTTGCCCTTGAGCACAGCCAACGACCCCTCATGGTAGACCGGGCGCTCGAGCGGACGAATCACGTCCTCGTGGTAGACCTTCGCATCCGCCAGCGCCTCGCCGAGCGTTCCCCCGGTGACATTGCCGGCCGCCAGGTCGAGCCGCCCGGCCAGCTGTTTCAGAAGCCCCTTCAAACCGCCGGCGTAGTAGAAGTCCTCCATCAGGTAGCGCTCGCCCACCGGGCGAACGTTGGCCAGGACCGGCACCTTGCGACTCAGCGTATCCAGGTCGTCGAGGGTGAGGTCCACCCCCGCCCGGCGGGCCAACGCGATCAGATGAATCACCGCATTGGTGGAACAGCCAAGCGCCATGGAAGCGATGGCCGCGTTCATGAACGCCGCTCTGGTCAGAAACGTCTCGGGCCGGCGATCCTCCCAGACTATCTCGACGGCAAGCCGCCCCACGGCGCTGGCCATTCGGATATGGTTGGTGTCCGCGGCGGGAATCGAGGAGGCCCCCGGCAGCGTCATTCCCAGCACGTCGGCGATGGCGGTCATCGTCGAGGCGGTACCCATGGTCATGCAGTGCCCGTAGGAGCGGGCGATGCCGGACTCCACCTCTCGCCACTCATCGATGCCGATCAGCCCCGCGCGGCGGTCGTCCCAATACTTCCAGGCATCGGCGCCGGAGCCCAGGGTCTCGCCGCGGTAGTTGCCGCGCAGCATCGGCCCGGCAGGCAGATAGACGAAGGGCAGACCCATCGAGATCGCGCCCATGGTGAGCCCTGGCGTAGTCTTGTCGCAGCCGCCCAGCAACACGGCGCCGTCCACCGGGTGCGAGCGCAGAAGCTCCTCAGTCTCCATGGCGAGCAGATTGCGGTAGAGCATCGTCGAAGGCTTGACGAAATTCTCCGACAGCGAGAGCGCCGGCAGCTCGATCGGGAAACCACCGGCCTGATGGATGCCCTTCTTGACCCAGGCCACACGCTCCTTGAAATGAGCGTGGCAAGGGTTGATGTCCGACCAGGTATTGAGGATCGCGATGACCGGCTTGCCTTCCCAGTCCTCGGGGTCGTAGCCCATCTGGCGCAGGCGCGAACGATGCCCGAACCCCTTCAGCGTATCGGGCGCGAACCAGCGCGCCGAGCGCAGTTCTGCGTAGGAAATAGCCATGACGTGCCCTTAGTTCGCGTGGGAGCGCTCGATGGCGCCGAAAAGTTCCTTGAAGCCGGTCACCAGCATCCAGGTATCCGCGCCAATGGCGACGTAGTCGAAGCCCGCGGTGAAATACGCGTTCGCTTTCGCCGCCCCATAGCCGAGAATGCCCGCCGCGATACCGGCATCGCGGATGCTCTTGAGGCCTTCCTCGATCAGTCGGGCGTGCTCGGCGTCCTCCTTGGCGCCCGCCTTGCCGAGCGAGGCCATCAGATCCCCCGGGCCGATGAAGATCGAATCGATCCCTTCCACCGCGGCGATCTCGGGGATATTGCGGATGGCCTCGGGAGATTCGACCTGCACGATGACGGTGAGCTCGTCGGCATAGGTGTTGAGATAGCGGCTGTCGGTGCCGTAGCCGTTGGCGCGCACGACGCCGGAAATGCCGCGTATGCCGCTGGGCGGGTAGCGCGTCCAGGAAACCACTTCCCGCGCCTGCTCGGCGGTCTCGATCATCGGGAACATCAGGTTGCGCGCGCCGATGTCCAGCAGGCGCTTGGTGATCACCGGGTCGCTGCAGGGCGGGCGAACGACGCACCGGGTCGCGTCGACGGCGGCGCGCAGCTGGCTCATCACCGTCATGGCCTCGTTGGGAGAGTGCTCCATGTCGATGAGCAGCCAGTCAGCCCCGCACAGCGACGCGATCTCCACCGAACTCTCGCAGCTCAGGCTCATCCAGAGACCCGACTGGGGGCGCCGCGCCTGAAGGTCCTGCTTGAAGGCATTGTGCATTGTCTACTCTCCACTACCGAGGGGTTGGGGGCTCTTCTTGCGAAACAGAAAGAACAGCAGAAGGACTGTTGCCGCCAGCAGCGCAAGGCTGATGGGCTGGGTGAAGAAGCGCGTCCAATCGTCGTTGAATACCGTCATGCCACGGCGCAGGTTGGACTCGGCGATGCCGCCGAGAATCAGCCCGAGGATCACCGGCGCGGTGCCGAAACCGAACACATTCAGCAAGAACCCGAGCGCGCCGAAGGCCAGCGCCAGATACATGTCGAAGGTATTGCCGGTCGCTGCATAGACGCCGAGCAGCGACAGCACCAGAATCGACGGCATGAGGTAAGCCTCCTTAACCCGCAGGATCTGGACGAAGAGCTTGATGCCGAACAGCTGGATCAGAAACATGAAGATATTGGCGAGCAAAAAGGCCACGAAGATCGAGTAGATCAACGCCCCGCTTTGCTCGAAGAGCATCGGCCCGGGTCGAATGCCCTGGATCGTCAGCCCCCCCATCAGCACGGCGGTGGCAACCTCGCCGGGAACGCCGAGCGTCAGCATGGGAATCAACGCGCCGCTGGCCATGGCATTGTTCGAGCTCTCCGTGGCGATCAAACCCTCGTCGTGGCCGGTACCGAACTTCTCCGGCGTCTTCGACATCCGCCGCGCCTGATCGTAGGAGAGAAACGAGGCAACGCTCCCCCCCGCTCCGGGAATGGCGCCCACCAGCGTGCCGATCAGCGTGCTCGAAGCGACCACTTTCCAGGCTCGTCTAAGCGTGCCCCAGGGCGGCCGGGCCGAGGTCAGCGCCTGCTTCTTGAGCGGCTCCTTCTTCTGGTAGATGCGCTCAAACACGTCGTGAAATACCTGGGAGATAGCGAACAGCCCGATCAAGGCCGGCAGCAGGTTTACGCCGGTGATCAGGGAGGGCTCGCCCATGGTGAAGCGCAAAACGCCAGTGATCGGATCCGACCCCACGGTGGAGAGAAAGATGCCGAGACACCCGGCGACCAATCCCTTGAGGATCGACTTCGTGGAAACGGCCGCGATGACCACCAGTCCGAGAATGGCGAGGGAAAAGAACTCCGCAGGGCCGAAGCGTAGCGCGAAGGTGGCGATCGGTGGCGCGAATAGAATCAGCAGCAGCGCCCCTAGCATACCACCCACGAAGGAGGATGCGATGGCCAGGCCCAGCGCGCGCCCGGCCTCGCCCCGGCGCGTCATGGGGAAACCATCCAGGGTGGAGGCGACCGAAGAGGGCGTGCCGGGCACGTTGAGCAGGATGGCGGGTACCGCGCCGCCCGCCACCGCGCCACAGAAGGCCCCCAGCAGCATGCCGATGCCGAGCTCCGGTGGAAAGCCGAAGGTCAACGGAATCAACAGGGCGATCGCCATGGTCGCGGTCAGCCCCGGCAAGGCCCCCATGACCAGCCCGAGGAACGTGCCGAATGCAATACCGAGAAGCACCTTGATATCGACCAGGATGCCCAGAGACGCAACGATATCTGACATGATCTATATCCGTTAAGGGAGCGTGACCTTGAACACGTAGCTGAACACCACGTAGGCGACGAGGGAAAAACCAGCGGCGAAAAGCAGCGAAGAGAGAAGGCTTGAAGGACTCCAGGCCGAACGCCCTTCAGCGTCGCCGACCAACATCGCCTTGTAGCCGGCGACAGTGACGAACAGAAACAGCGTGGTCACGACGATGAAGCCCATCGCCTCGCTGAAGACGACATAGCCCGTCGTCGTCACCATCAACAGGACGAAGTACGCCACCGCCTTGTAGCTCACTGCGGGCATCGACACATGGCGTTCCCGCAGCCAGAGCAGCACGTCCCGAACCAGCACGCACAGCGTGAGCACCAGGCCCAGCACCAGCGCCAGACGCGGGAAGAACGCAGGAGAGATTCCTGCTCCGCCGCCGGCGGGCAACTGGTTCGCCTGAAACAGCATGGCGCCCAGAAAGAGCACCAGTGCCGCATCGAAAAGCAGTCTGAACAGGTGGATCATGTCGTTCTCCCGCAAGCGTGGCCGGTGATCACTGACGCAGCTGTTGCGCCAGCGGCACCATGTTGGCGGCGGTGCGTTCGACAAACGCGTCGAGCTCGTCACCGTAAAGGGGCGCGACGTCGGCCCCGAGGTTGCTCATTACCTGTTGGAACTCCGGGTCATCCAGCGCCGTTTGCAGCGCATCGACCCACTGCTGGCGGATATCGTCATCGAGCCCGGAAGGAGCTGCGATACCCCGCCACTGCAGGGTAGTGACATCGAACCCTTGGTCGATGAAGGTAGGCACACCGCTGAGCAGCGCGCTCTCGCCGGTGGTGCCGAGCCCGGTCAGCTGACCGCTCTCGACGGCGGAGGCAACGGCGATGGGCGCCGTGACCACTGCATCGATATGTCCGCCCATGGCGGCGGCCAGCGCGTCGGCGTCGCCGCCGTAGGGCACCATCTGCGCCTCGATGCCAAGTCCTTCGACGATAGCGACCGCCATGATGTGTGCCGAGGAGCCGACGCCAGGGAAACCGATTCTTACAGGCGTGTCACTGGCAGCCACGTCATCGAGCCCTTGCCACCCAAGCTGCGGATTGGACGTCAATACGTAGGGCTCTGCGGTGACGCGAGCGATGTAATCAAAGTCGTCGTACTCGAAGGTGGCGTTGCCCATACCCTGCAGCGTGAAGATGGCGTTGTTGGGAATGGTAACGGTGAACCCATCCGCCCGGGCGGCCAGCACCTGGGTATACCCCACCACGCCCCCGCCGCCAGCAATGTTCTGAACGGTCACGCTGGTGTTCAGAATTTCCTCGAGGGGCTTTTGTAGCGCGCGGGCGAAGCTGTCGTTACCGCCGCCGGCGGAGTAAGGCACGACGATCTTGATCGTACGGTCGGACAGACTCTGCGCCATGGCGGCACTTGAAGAGAGGGCGCACACGAAAAGAGCGGAAGCACTCATTATTAGTTTAAGGTTGTTATATCGCACGTCGGCACCTTTATTGTTTGGGGAAGGGTCGTATCAACCAACATTGATATAGTAGCAACGAGTAAAAAATAGTAATAATATACTTTGGTTTATGCGATTAACGCTTGATTTAACTAGGAATATACAAATATAACTATCTAATAATTACTAATTTTTACAGGAAAAGCGATCATGGCCACATCAATGAAGGACTTCGCTATACAGCAGTTGAGGCGTTTCTTGAGCGAGCCCCAGTGGCGCAACGGCGGCAAGCTCCCCTCGGAACTGCAGCTTGCCAAGGAAATCGGCGTTTCGCGTCCGATCGTTCGCCAAGCGTTGGCCACGCTGCGAGACGAAGGGCTGCTTACCTCGAAAAGGGGGTCCGGGCACTACTTTCAGCCGCTCGACAAGACAGCTTCGAACATCTTTGGCAGCTCGCGCAGCATCAAGGGTGTTTCCGACTGCTTTCGCTTTCGGGAGGTCATCGAGTGCGCGGCGGCGGCGGAAGCCGCCCGCGTAGGCGACGAGGAGCACTTGGCGCATATCGAGGAGGCTGCCCAGGCGATGAAAGCTAGCTCGATCAACGAGCAGGAGGCGTTCGAAAGAGAGTTCGCCTTTCACTTGGCCATCGCGGAAGCGACGCGCAATCCCTACTTCCCGATGACGCTCGAACTGTTGAAACCACAGATACAGACCGGCTTCGAGATCGGCCGCTTTTTGCGCGATATCCCCATCCACACCACGGCAAGCCAAGTGGTGACCGAGCATATCGAGATTGTAGAGGCGATACGCAAAGCAGACGCCAGCCGAGCCGAGAAGCTGATGCGCAATCACTTGAAACGCGGTCGAGAGCGCTTCATGGGGTACGAAGACTGACGTCGAGGAGAAAGTCGTCATCGCCCCAGGCGTTGCCCGGCGCGATGACGCAGGAGGAAGGCTTAAAGCGTCGGCATGGTGAAGTGATTGGTCTCTTCACGGATGCCGCTGGGCCAGCGCTGGGTGATGGTCTTCATGCGCGTATAGAAGCGCACTCCGTCGCTGCCGTGCATGTGCAGCGGGCCGAACAGCGAGCGCTTCCAGCCACCGAAGCTATGGAAGGCCATGGGCACCGGGATCGGCACGTTGACGCCGACCATGCCCACCTGGATCTGTTCGCAATACTGGCGGGCGGCGTCACCGTCACGGGTGAAGATGGCGGTGCCGTTACCGAACTCGTGGTCGTTGATCATCGCCACGGCGTCGTCGAAGCTCGCCACTCGAGCAATGGCCAGCACCGGGCCGAAGATCTCCTCGCGGTGGATGCGCATGGACGGCGTGACACGGTCGAACAACGAGCCGCCGAGGAAGAAACCATCGCCAGCACCCTCGATTGTGGTGTTGCGGCCGTCGACCACCAGCTCGGCGCCCTCGTCCACGCCGGCCTGGATATAACCCTTGACCTTCTCCAGGTGCTCGTGGGTGATCAGCGGGCCCATGTCGTTGTCGGGGCCGTCGACCAGGCCGGGGCCGACACGTAGCGCCTCGAGCTTGTCGATCAGCTTCTCGCGCAGGCGGTTGGCGGTCTCTTCGCCCACCGGCACCGCCACCGAGATCGCCATGCAGCGCTCGCCGGCGGAGCCGTAGGCGGCCCCCATCAGCGCCCCGACGGCCTGGTCCAGGTCCGCGTCGGGCATGATCACCATGTGGTTCTTGGCGCCACCCAGGGCCTGGACGCGCTTGCCGTGGGCCGACGCCGTCGCGTAGATATACTCGGCGATGGGCGTGGAGCCAACGAAGCTGACCGCTTCGACCCGCTCGTCGGTGAGCAGCACGTCGACGGCCTCCTTGTCGCCGTTGACCACGTTGAAGACGCCGTCGGGCAGGCCGGCCTCGGTGAGCAGTTCGGCCAGGCGCATCGTCGTGGACGGGTCCTTTTCGGAGGGCTTCACCACGAAGGTGTTGCCGCAGGCCAGGGCGATGGGGAACATCCACATCGGCACCATGGCCGGAAAGTTGAACGGCGAAATACCGGCGCACACGCCCAGCGGCTGCATCATGGAATAGCTGTCGACGCCGGTGCCGACGTTCATCGAATGCTCGCCCTTCTGCAGGTGCGGGATGCCGCAGGCAAACTCCACCACCTCCAGGCCGCGGGTCACCTCGCCCTTGGCGTCGGAGAACACCTTGCCGTGCTCGCGGGTGATCAGCCGCGCCAGCTCATCCGTATGCTCCTCGACCAGCGCCTTGAATTTGAACAGGATGCGCGCTCGCTTGAGCGGCGACACTTTCGACCAGCCGGCGAACGCATTGTCTGCGACAGCGACTGCCTTGCGGGTTTCGTCGGCGGAGGCCAGGGCGACCTGCGCGCTCTGTTCTCCGGTGGCGGGGTTGTAGACCGGGGCGAAGCGCTCGCTGCGACCGGTCACGATCGTGCCGTTAAGATAGTGATCAATCTGGTTCATGCGTGTGCCTTCTGATTCGTGTGTGAGCGAAGGGAGAGAGATTGACATTCTCGATTACTCTACGACGGTGAAGCCCGCCTGCTCGGCCAGCAAACGCAGGTTGCGGTAACCCATGCGCGCGTAGGTCAGCGGATGGGCGACTTCCGGGTCCTGCTCGGCCTCGACCACCAGCCAGCCCTGATAGCCGGCTTCGCTGAGGTGCTTGAGCGTGGGCAGAAACTCGACGTTGCCGTCGCCGGGAACGGTGAACAGGCCGTCGAGCACGCCGTCGAGGAAGCTCTTGTCGCGATTGCGGACGTCCTCGAGCACCGGGAAGCGGATATCCTTGCAGTGCACGTGCTTGATGCGCGAGGCGTAGTGCTGGGCAATGACCAGCGGATCGCCACCGGCGCCCACCAGGTGACCCAGGTCGAGCAGCAGGCCCACCGAGTCGCGGGTGCTGTCCATCAGCCTTTCCACGTCGGCCTGGCTTTCCACCACCGTGCCGAGGTGGTGATGGTAGGCCATGTGCACGCCCTGTTCCCTGAGGTAATCGCCGACGATGTTGAGGCCTTCGGTGAGGCGCTGCCACTCGGCCTCGCTGAGATGGGGGCGCTGTGATAACGGGTAGGACTGATCGCCGTGCACACAATGCGTGACCTCGCAGAACACCATGACCTGGGCGCCGCACTGCTTGAGCAGATCCAGGTGATCCTTGACGGCCTCGATCTCCTCCTCGGGGCTGCGTTCCAGTAGTTGGCTGGAGTACCAGCCCGATACCAGCGAAAGGTCATGCTCACCGAGAACTTTGGAGAGGGCATCCGGTGTACGGGGAAACTTGTTGCCCAGCTCGAAGCCGGTAAAGCCGGCTTCCCGACCCTCGGTAAGACAGACGTCCAGAGGAGTGTCGGCGCCCAGACTGGGCATGTCGTCGTTGGTCCAGGTCAGTGGATTGATGCCGAGACGTACGCTCATGATCGTGCCCCCTTGCATGCCGTTGTCGTAGCGGCATGGCGTCGAAGTGAATGGCTTGGATTTGTTCATTGCCAGGCCGTTAGCGATGCTGACGGCTCTTGGCTTCCAGGTAGTGTCGGTAGGCTTGCTGCACCTGGGGCCGCTGGGAAACCTCCGGCACTGCCACGTCCCACCAGGCGCCGCCCTGTTCGGTGCTCGGCAGCGGGTCGGTGTCGAGGGCGATGACATAGGTCGAGTCAGCCGCGCGAGCACGCTCCAGGGCCGCCTCCAGTTCGGCAATGCCGGCGACCGATTCGGCCTGGCAGCCCAGCGAACGGGCATGCGCGGCGAAATCGATCTTGGGCGCCCCGTCGGGTACCGTGCGGCAATCCTCGAGCAGGTTGTTGAAGCCGGCGCCGCCGGTGGCGTGCTGCAGGCGGTTGATGCAGCCGAAACCGCGGTTGTCGAGCACTACCACGATCAGCTTGTGACCGAGCATCACCGAGGTGGCGAGTTCCGAGTTGTGCATCAGGTAGCTGCCGTCGCCGACCATCACGAGCACCTCGCGCTCAGGGCGGGCCATTTTCACGCCCAGCCCACCGGCGATCTCGTAACCCATGCACGAGAAGCCGTACTCGACGTGGTAACTGCCGGGCCCCGAGCATTGCCACAGCTTGTGCAATTCGCCGGGCAGGCCGCCGGCGGCACACACCACGGTACTGTCGGCGCCGGCCTGGCGATTGACCGCGCCGATCACCTCGGCGTCGCTGGGCAGTCGCTCGCCGCGGTCGGCCGTCACCGCTTCGACGATCTGCTGCCAGTCGCGCTTGAGACCGTCGGCGAGCTCACGCCAGTCCCCGGCGACTTGCCACTGAGCGAGCCCTTCGTCGAGGCGCTCGAGGCCGATCCGGGCATCGCAGGTCAGCGGCAGTGCGTCGTGCTTGTGGCTGTCGAAGCGACCTACATTGAGCGCGACCAGGACAAGCCCATCGCGCTCGAACAGGGCCCTTGAGCCGCTGGTGAAATCCTGCAAGCGGGTGCCGACGGCGAGGATCAGGTCAGCCTCCTCGGCCAGGCGGTTGGCGGCATGGCTGCCGGTAACGCCGATGGCGCCAACATTGCAGGGGTGGCGGTCGGACAGCGCGCCCTTGCCGGCCTGGGTCTCGGCGACCGGGATGCCGTACTGGCTGGCGAAGCGCCCCAGCGTGTCGCAGGCGTCGGCGTAATGCACGCCACCGCCGGCGATTATCAGTGGCTTGCGTGCGTGTTGCAGGGCGCTCAGCGCCGTGTCCAGCTCATGGAGATCCGGCTGCGGCCGGCGGATGCGATGCACGTGCGGGGCGAAGAACGACGCAGGATAGTCGTAGCCGAAGGTCTGCACGTCCTGCGGCAGCGACAGCGTCACCGGGCCGCAGTCCACCGGATCGAGCAGGGTGGCGATGGCCTGGGGCAGGCTGGCCAGCAGCTGCTCGGGGCGCATGATGCGATCGAAATAGCGCGATACCGGGCGGAAGCAGTCATTGACGGTGACGGTGGGGTCGCCGAAGTTCTCGAGCTGCTGCAGCACCGGGTCGGGAGCGCGCGAGGCGAAGGTGTCGCCGGGCAGCAGCAGGACCGGCAGGCGATTGGCATGGGCCAGTGCGGCGGCGGTGACCATATTGGCGGCGCCGGGGCCGATCGACGACGTCGCGGCCATCAGGCGGCGCCGGCCATTGGCCTTGGCGAAGGCGATCGCGGCATGCGCCATGGTCTGTTCGTTGTGCGCGCGCAGCGTCGGCAGTTCCTGGCGGGCATGGTAGAGCGCCTCGCCGAGGCCGGCGACGTTGCCGTGGCCGAAGATCGCGAACACGCCCTCGAAGAGCGGGAGCTCCTGCCCCTCGATCTCGATGCGCTGGGCGGCAAGATAGCGGACCAGCGCCTGGGCCATGGTCAGGCGAGTGGTATTCATGACAGGACTTCCTCGGCATTGGACTGGCTGGCGCGTAGGCGCTGCCACTCCTCGATCAGCTCGGCGTAGTTGCTAGCCACCTTGTCGACCAGCTGGGCATCGTCGAGGTCGCCGGCCAGCCACTCGCGGCTGGGGCCGGCGAACAGCGTGCGGCCCACGGTGAAGCCCTTGCACTGGCGGTGGCGTGCGGCGGCGGCAAATCCGCGCTTCATCTCCTCCATGGGCGCGTCCAGGCCCAGCAGCACCACGCCGCGGCAGTGCGGGTCCTGGGCGTCGATGATTTGGCTGACCGCTTGCCAGCCTGCATCGGTGAGGGTGGGCAGCTTCCACCAGTCGGGGCGGATGCCCAGGTTGTAGAGCCGCGCGAGGGCGCGGGCCAGCGTCCGGTCGTCGACCTCCGACGCCTCGGGGGGGATCACCTCGATCAGCAACTCAAGATCGTTGGCGCAGGCCGCCTGGTAGAGCTGACGCAGGCGGGCTTCCTGCTCGAGGCGCAGCGCCAGCGCATCGTCCGGGTGATAGAACACCAGGCACTTGATGATGTGCTCGCGTGGCCAGTGGCGCAGCTGGCTGCCCAAGTCGTCGCCATGCTGGAAGCGCAGCGGCCGCGAGCCGGGCAGCTCCACCGGCCGGCCGATCCACCACTGCTTGCCGGTGGCGTCGTTGAGGGCATCCTGGCCGAACACGTCGTCGACCAGAATCGCCGGCGTCTCCAGCCCCGTGCGCCGGGCTCCCTCCTCGGCGGCCCTGACCAACAACTGCTTGAGGGCGTGAATCCGCGCCGGGGCGGCCTTGACCTCGCGGGCCATGACGGTGAGCTGGCGGCGATGATCGAAGGCCAGGCCACAGACCTGCGGCCATTCGGCGGGTGAGCGGGTGGTAACTCGGTGCAGATGGTTGAGGTGCGCGTCGCGGTCGGGTCGTTTTACCGACTTGCGGCGGCCCAGGTAATTGAACAGTTCCTCCTCGGTGGGCATCGCCGGGGCGCAGCCGTGACGCGAGACCACCAGCGCGCCGCAGGCGTTGGCGTAGCTGGCGCTGGTGACCCAGTCCGCACCGCGCAGCCAGCCGCGCATCAGGCCGCTCATGAAGGCGTCGCCGGCACCCAGCACGTTGAGGACTTCGACCTTGACGCCTTCGACCAGGATGCCGTCCTTGATACGTCCGGGAATGTCACCTTCGAAGATCACGCAGCCCAGCGCGCCGAGCTTGCAGACCAGGGTCGCCGCGCTGACCTCGCGCACGGCGCGCAGCGCGGCCAGCGTATCGGTGCTGCCGCCGGCGATGTGGAACTCCTCCTCGGTGCCGACGATCAGGTCGAAATCGCCCAGCCAGGCTTGCAGGTCGGTGGTCACCTTGGCGTCGGCGACGAAGCGGGTCTCGCCATCGCCGGGGGTGGTCAGCCCCCACAGCACTGGCCGGTAGTCGATATCAAGCACACGCTTGACGCCGTGCGTGGCGGCGGCGTCGAGCGCCTTGCGACAGGCACGACGGGTGGTATCGGTGGACAGGTGGGTGCCGGTAATGGCCAGCGCCTGAGCGCGGGCGAAGAAGGCCGGGTCGATGGCATCGGCATCGATGGCCATGTCGGCGCAATCACGGCGGTAGAACAGTAGCGGGAAGCTGTCGCGATCCTTTAGCGCCAGCAGTGCCAGACCGGTATGCCGTTCGGGATCGGTCTGCAGGGCGCTGGTGTCGACCCCGGCGCGTTCGAGTTCCTCGCGCACGAAGTTGCCCATCTGTTCGCTGCCGACCCTGGATAGCATGGCGGACTTGAGCCCCAGCCGCGCGGTGCCGTAAGCCATGTTGCCGGAACTGCCGCCCAGGTACTTGGCGAAGCTCGAGACATCCTCCAGGCGGCTACCGAGTTGTTCCGAGTAAAGGTCCACCGCGACACGGCCGAGGCAGATCAGATCCAGAGAGCGCGGATCCTTGGATGGTTCGAGCATGGTGATTCCTTACGTCGCTTGTCGTTGGTCTGACGCCCGTGTCGGTCAGGGCAGACACGCTATAGTTTGTTGTTGCAGGTGATCGGATAGCTGCCGAGTGGGCCAGTTTTCGTGGAGCGCCCGCTCTAGCAGCTGTTGCTGTGTGTCCGGCGCCATGCCACCGCGTGGTGGGCTATTGTCGAGGTTGGCCGGGAAGGCGTAGCCCTCGGCGACGGCGGCGATGAACGCGCGAACGCACACCGACAAGCCTTCGCGGGCGAAGCGCTCACGAAGAGCGGGGTAGCTGGCCTGGATCAGCCTCTGGCGATCGACCGACTCCATGGCGCGACCGAATGCCGAAGAAACCTGTAGCAGATTGGCCATGCGGCGTCGGTCCTGGCTGCGGTTGGCGCCGGCTGCATGGAAGAGCGCCGGGTTGAAGAACACGCCATCGCCCTTGGCGAGCGGTAGCTGGACATGTTGTTCGGCGAACACTGCCTGAAAGGCCGGGTCGCGCCAGGCCAGGTAGCCCTGCCGATAGGTCTGGGAGTAGGGGAGCAGTTGGGTCGGTCCGCTTTCCACGGGCATGTCGCTGTGAGCGATGGCGCCCTGCAGCGTCAGCAGCTGAGAGGCCACCTGCATCGTCAGCGGGAACCGTTCAACGCTCTCGCTGGGCTGGAAACCGAGGTGATAGTCACGGTGGGGGCTCTGCGCCTGACCGCCGGGATTGACCACGTTGACCTGCGAGGTGACCTGATAGCCGGGGCCCAGCCAGGCCTCGCAGACCAGCGCCAGCAACGGGTTGGCGTAGTAGTCGACGAAGCCGCTCGGGTCCTCCAGGCCATGCTTCTGGAAGGCGTTCCAGATGCGGTCATTGCTACCCGGCGGCGCGAAGTGATCACCGTGAGCGCCACTGGACTTCTCCGCTTCTATGATCGCGACGAAGCTGTCGCTGGCGGCATCGACGGCAGGATCATCGCCATACATGCCCTGAATGACCAGTACGCCCGGGCCCTCGAGCAGGCAATGGTGCCACTCGTCGCAGAGCCGGCGGGCCCCCGACGCGTGCTGGCTCACGTCAAGCACGGTCGCGGCCGCATAGATGGGCACCTTGGACTGGATCTGAGTCGCCTCGGGATAGCCCGCTGCCGGCGTCTGCTGCTCGCATAGCGCCGCGAAAGCCTCCACGTCCAGGCTGCCGGGCGTGGCGAAGTGACGCGATGCGAACAAGGTCTCGCTCATGAGTGCCTTCCTCTGAAGTAGGGCCATCGTCGAGGACGACCGGCCATTTAGGGGGTAGCCGCTGCCGGCTTTGTCGCACGGGACTCGCGGTCCCGGTAATGTGCTCAATGGGTCGGCAACGTCATGGCGGCGCGGGGTTGCGGCGTGTCCTCGTAGCAGCCCAGCACGCTCTGGTCGAAGTCGATGATCGTCCCGGTCATCATTCCCGAGTCGCCACTGACCAGAAACGCCACGCCGCCGGCGACTTCCTGAGGGTCGAGCAGTCGGCCGGCCGGCTGCGCGGCGGCGGCCCTGGCCAGCCAGTCGTCGTCGGCAGCGTGAAAGGTCTTCTGGATGTTGTCCTCGCCGGGGGTATTCATCCAGCCGATGTTGAGCCCGTTGACCCGGATGCGGTTGCGCATCAGCGAGAAGGCGGCGTTGCGGGTCAACGTGGCCAGGGCGCCCTTGCTGCCGCAGTAGGCGCTGATGAAGGGTTGGCCGCCGTGGCCGGACATGCTGAGGATATTGACGATGCGGCCCTCGATGCCATCGCGGATCATCAGTTTGGCGGCGTCCTGCATAAGGAAGAACGGCGCCTTGGTATTGACGTCGAATAACCGGTCGAAGGCGGCTTCATCGGTATCGAAGAGGGTGCCGCGCTCGGTATTGCCGGCGCAGTTGACCAGGATGTCGAGGCGCCCGAAGCGCTCGTCGGCGGTCTGAATGATGCGACGACAATCGGCGACCTGGCCCAGATCGGCAGTCACGAAGACGGCCCGACAAGTGGACGACGAGAGCGAATCCGCCAAGGCCTCGCCCTTGTCACGAGAGCGTCCGCAGAGGATCAGCCCGGCGAGGCCAAGCTCGCTGAGGCGCCGGGCGACGGCCTCGCCGAGGCCTTGGGTGGAGCCGGTAACGACAGCGACCTGGCCGCTGAGAGAGGTGTGCTGTGTCATCAGAATTTCCTCGTAGGGGTTAGGCGCCATCCAGCGCTATCCAGCCGCCATCGTGATGCGAGCGCTCGATGGCATCGATCAGGGCATTGACCCGCCTGGCCTGGCGGAAGTCGGGAGAGAGCGGCTGGCGGCCGGCCAGTCCCTCGATCAGGTCACGGATCTCGATAATCTTCTGGTCGTTGTAGCCAAGCCCATGCCCCGGAGCCGGGCAGAAGTCGGCGTAGTCCGGGTGCTCCGGGCCGATCAGCAGAGTGCGAAACCCGCGCCGGCCGCGTGGCCCCTCCTGCTGGTAGAGCTTGAGCTCGCTCATGCGCTCCTGGTCGAAGGTGATGGCACCCTTGGTGCCGGTGACGGTGTAGGCGAGACCCAACTTGCGCCCTGAGGCGATGCGCGAGGTCTCGATGCTGCCGATAAGGCCGCTGTCGAAGCGCAGCAGTGCCTGGGCATGGTCATCGTTCTCGACCGGGTGCATGCCGCTGCCATCCGCCATCGGGCGTTCCGTGATCACGGTCTGGAGCTGGCCGCAGACCTGGGTGATGGACTGTCCGGTCAGGTACTCGGCCATGTTGAGAATGTGGGAACCCAGGTCACCCAGGGCGCCGGCGCCCGCGGTTTCACGAAAGGTATGCCAGTCGTGGTGCTTGGTCGGGTCGGCCAGGTAATCCTCGTTGTGGCGGCCACGAAAGTGGATCACCTCGCCGATTTCGCCGCTGGCAATGATCTCCCGAGCCAGCTGGCTGGCTGGGTTGCGCACATAGTTGAAGCCGACCAGTGTCTTGACGCCGGCGCGCTCAGCCGCCGCGACCATCTCGACGGCGTCGGCATCATTCAGCGCCATGGGCTTCTCCAGGTACACATGCTTGCCCTGGGCGATGGCCGCTAGCGCCATCTCCTTGTGCAGGAAATTCGGCGCGCAGATGTCCACCACGTCGACCCGAGGGTCGGCTACCAGTACTCGCCAGTCGCCGGTAGCGCGGGCGAATCCCAGCTCCCGGGCCTTGCGGGTCGCCAGAGTCTCGTCGACCTCGGCGAGCAGCTCACAGATCGGTGTCGCGGACAGGTCAAACACCCGGGGCGCTGCGTGCAGGGCAATGGCATGCGCCTTGCCCATGTAGCCGGTGCCTATCAGTCCAAAATGGAAGGAGGTCATGGCGTTGGCTCCAAGAGACGTTAGGGGGACGGATCGTTTCAGGCAACCTGACTTTTCTTCTGTTGGTCGCTGCGCTGGAACTCGGCCAGTTCGGCATCAAGGTTCTCCAGCTCGGCGCCACCGGCCATCATGTTGAGTACCTCCTCACGCGTGACGTCTTCCTTGCGGAAGGTACCCAAGCTGCCGCCGCGCGACAGCAGAGTGAAGGCATTGGCTACCGGAAAAGCGTGATGGACGTTGTGGGTGATGAAGATCACCGACAAGCCATCAGCCCGCGCTTTGGCGATATAGCGCAGCACCACCGAGGCCTGCTTGACCCCCAGCGCCGAGGTCGGCTCGTCCAGAATCAGCACCTTGGCGCCAAAGTAGACCGCCCGGGCGATGGCCACACACTGACGCTCACCGCCGGAAAGTGTGCCCACCGGCTGGCTTGGGTCGCGCACGTCGATGCCGATCTTGGCCATTTCCTCCATCGCGATACGGTCTGCGTATTTCCAGTCAACACGCTTAAGTGGTCCCCAGCCGACCGTTGGCTCGCGGCCCATGAAGAAGTTACGGGTAATGGACATCAGTGGAATCATCGCCAGGTCTTGAAAGACGGTGGCGATCCCAGCATCTAGCGCGAAGGCGGGCGACTTGAAGCGGATCTCCTGGCCGTCGACGAACATCTGGCCGTGGGTCGGCTTGTGCACGCCCGAGAGTGTCTTGATCAACGTGGATTTGCCGGCGCCGTTGTCGCCCAGCAGGCACATGACTTCGCCGGAATACACTTGCATCGAGATGTCGCTCAGGGCGATGACGCTGCCGAAGTGCTTGCTGACGTTGCGCATCTCGATCATGGGAGTACGTTCGCTCATGTCACTTGGCCTCCATCGCCTTCTTGCGCATAAAGTTGTTGAACAGCACGGCGACCAGCAGCATTACTCCCATAAAAACTTGGAACCAGTCGGTGTTGACGCCGGTGTAGAAGATACCCATTTGAACCATGCCGAAGATGAGCGCGCCCAGCGCCGCTCCGATGGCTGAGCCATAGCCCCCGGTGAGCAGGGCACCACCGATGACCACGGCAATGATTGCCTCGAGTTCCTTGAGTAACCCGCGAATGGTATCTGCCGAGCCGGTGTCCATGACCTGAATGCAGGCAAAGATGGTGGCGGAGAAAGCGGTAAACATGAATAGTGAAATCTTGACGCGATGGACAGGTACGCCCGAATTGCGCGCAGCGTTAGCGTCGCCGCCGCTGGCGAAGATCCAGTTACCGTAAGGCGTACATAGCAACACCCAGGTTGCCACGGCGGTTAAGCCCAACCACCAGACGATAGAGACTGGAATGCCCGAGACGACGGGGTTGCCCGCAAAATTGGTCGCCATCCAGCCATTTGCCGCCATCCAACTGAACAGGCCCGTGGCCACCTCGCCGGAGAATAGCGCCGCGAACCAGTCACCAGGGATATGCTCTTGTACGCCCCCCACCTGAGTACGTCCGGTCAATAACCGGCTGACACCAATCGCTAGGCCACGCAGAATAAAAAGAAAACCCAGGGTAACGATAAACGACGGCAACCCCGTTTTATTGACCAGATTACCGTTAATCCAGCCCACCAGGCCCGCACAGGCGAACGCTAATAAAATAGCGGCCCATAGCGGCCAGCCATACTCCACCGCAGGAATAGCAATCAGAATGCCCGCCAAGCCAATCATCGAGCCAATCGAGAGATCAAACTCACCGCCGATCATCAGCAGCGCAGCCGCCGTGGCGATAATGCCGAGCTGAGCGGCGACTTCAAGAAAATTAATAATACCCGCGGGGGTAAACATCCCGGTTCCGCTGGAAGCAGCGATAAAGAAGGCAAGCACCAACACGGCACCCGCTAGTGCGCCCAGCTCAGGGCGATTGAGCGCTTTTTTCCAAAATGAGACCTTCTGAATCCGCTCATCTTGATCAGCCGCTGCTGGTGCAGCAGGTTGGTTATTTTCATTGGAACTCATGGCGATCGACTCCCAAGGCTCGGCGATGTCGAGCCTTTTCCGATTAGGTAGTTATCAACGGATGCCTTGGCTACTCAGCTCAATAACTTGCGCAGCGTTTTCTTGAGTGACAAACCCCGGGCCGGTGGCAACATCCCCTGCGGGTAATAGGCCATTCTTGACGAACTGATCTAGGAACATGACGGGCAAGTAACCCTGCATGTACTGCTGTTGGTCGATCGCAAAATCTAGGTCACCCGCATCAAGCGCTTCTAGAATGCCTGGCGAGAGATCAAAGGTACCCAGAGTGAATGTGTCGGTAGCACCTTGCTCACGCATGGCCTGGATCATTGGATCTGCCGCCAACGGACCCAGCGTTAACACACCGCGAACGTCGTTGTTCTGGTTGAGATAAGCCACGATGGCATTGCGAATGTTGGTGGGGTCGTAAGTGGTCGCCAGCTGGTCTGCATTGCCATCAAAGCCGTCGACAAAACCATCACAGCGCTGGTCAAGGCCCTGGTTACCCTGTTCATGGTTGACGCAAACGCCTTTCTCAACGCCCATTTCCTGCATACGCTCGGCGGCCTGCTTACCCGCCTCGTACTCACTCTGCCCAATGTGCAAACGGGCGCCATAATCCCGCGCCACATCACCACCAGAGTTGATGGTGATGACTGGAATGCCGTTATCAACCGCATCTTGCACAACGCTGCCCAGGGCATTTTCGTCGGTGAAAGAGAGGATCAAACCGTCTGGTTGAGACGCCACCGCCGCCTGGACGAGTTGCTGCATTTTGGCCATGTCAAAGGTGGAAGGCGCGCGGTACTCAAGCTCAGCGCCGACGAGGTCAGCCGCCGCCTCAGCGCCATTCTTTACCACGGACCAGAAGGGATCGGAGGGAACGCCATGGGTCACCATGACGAAGCGGTTTGCTTCTTGTGTCTCTTGTGCCTGTGCCGTGCCGGCCATGAGTGCTGCGGCGGTGGTCGAGGCCAGCAGCCAATGGGATAGACGTGCCATGGGTAAAATCCTCGTGATTGTCGTTATGTGGTTGTGGTATATGCAACGCGTTGCCAAGATGAAATATAGATTCTATTGCTTTGATTTACAAATCATTCATTCTATACTTTGGTATAAATGAAATGGATATTCCATTTCACCTAGACTATAGGCATGCAACAGGCTCGATTCAACGTGCCCAGCCAGGGCGAGGAAGATCGAAACATGAATCAAACGCCTCAAGATTTCAGCGAACTGGAAACCCGCATCACACAGGAGTACGCCACCTTGAGCCGGCGTCTCCAGCAGACTGCGCGCTTCCTGCTCGATAATCCCCAGGAGGTGGCCTTCGCCACCGTGGCAAGGCTTGCCGAGCAAGCGGACGTGACGCCCTCGACCCTGATCCGCTTCGCCAACAGCTTCGATTTTTCCGGTTTCTCCGAGATGCAACAGCTGTTCCGTACGCGGCTGGTCGACGAATTGCCCAACTATACCGAACGAATTCGCGCGGTACGCACGGCGACCGGTGAAACCCCCGACAGCACCCAATTGCTATGGGAATTCGCCGAGGCTAACCGTGAGGTACTGGAGCAACTGCCGGGACGCATCGATCCGCGTAGCCTGGAGCGTGCGTTGGACATCTTCGAACGCGCCGACGCGATCCATGTGATGGGAGCCCGCCGCAGCTTCATTGTGGCCAGCTACATGACCTATGCGCTGCACCACATCGACAAGCGTGTCTTTCTGGTGAACGGGCTGGGGGGAATGTACGGCGAGCAGGTTCGCGCCATCGGCCCCGGGGATGCGCTTCTGGTGGTGAGCTTCTCGCCCTATGCCCAGGAGTCCCGAGACGTGGCAGCCGCGGCCCGCGAGCGCGGTATCCCGCTGGTAGTGATCACCGACTCGACCCTGAGCCCGCTGGCACGATTGGCCGATGTGGTGCTGGTCGTGCATGAGGCTGAAGTAAAGAGCTTCCGCGGCCTGACCGCCTCGCTGTGCCTCACCCAGACACTGGCCATTGCTTTGGGTGTTCGACAGGACAAGGCCAGGGATCGCCCTACCACAGACGGCGATGCTCAGCAAGCATGACCAAGCAATACACGGAAGTTCACAGACAATAAGAGGACACCTTTATGAGACTCGCCCTGATCGGCGCCGGACGCATCGGCAAGGTGCACGCCCAAACCATCGATGCCCACCCCGAGGTGACCCTGGTAGGTGTGGCCGACTTCCATGCCCCAGCGGCCGAGGCACTGGCGGCCCAGTATGGGGCCCGTATACTGAGCACCGACGCCGTCTTCGAGGAGGCCAACATCGATGCCGTGCTAATCGCTTCGAGTACGCCCACCCACGCTGATTATCTCGAGCAGGCAGCACGCGCTGGCAAGGCCATTCTCTGTGAAAAGCCCATCGCCCTGGATCTTGCCCGGACTCGCGATGCGCTACAGGTATTGGAATCCCATCCGGTAATCTGTGCGCTGGGCTTTAATCGCCGCCACGATCCACAGTTCGCTGCGCTGAAGAAGGCCGTCGTGGAAGGGCGTATTGGTAGCTTGGAGACCCTGAGCATTATCAGCCGCGATCCCGCGCCGCCGCCCGCCGAGTATGTGTTGGCCTCAGGCGGCCTGTTCCGCGACATGATGATTCATGATTTCGATATGGTGCGCTGGCTAGTCGACGAGCCCATTACCTATGTACAGGCGACTGGCAGTTGCCTGATCGACCCCGCTATCGGCGAAGCCGGCGATATTGATACGGCGATGGTCACTCTGACTACCGCTAGTGGCCGGCTCTGCCACATCAGTAATTCACGTCGCGCCTGCTACGGCTATGACCAGCGTGTTGAGGCTTTTGGCAGCGCCGGCATGCTCCAGGTACAAAATGAGAGCGATACCCGCCTGCGGTTTACCGGAGAGCCCGGCCAGGTCGAGGAAAAACCCCACTGGTTCTTCCTGGAACGTTACGCGACGGCCTACCGCATCGAGATAGACGATTTCGTGCGCGCCTGGCGCGAGCGGAGCGCGCCGCTGGCCGGTGCCCAGGATGGGCTCGAGGCGCTGCGCCTCGCCGAGGCCGCCGAGCGTTCATTGCATGAAGGTCGCCGGATCGCACTGGACGACATTCACTGATGACATCGAACAGGACAGGAGAGCAATAATGGCATCACTTCTGGTACGTCCCCACGAACCCGATACTCAGGGCAAGGTGCTTGAGGTTACCCCTGAATCTGCCGGCTGGGAGCATGTCGGCTTCCGCGTCCATCAACTGGCCAAGGACCAGCGCGTCGAAGCCAATACCGGCGGCCGCGAGCACTGCCTGGTACTGCTTTCCGGCCGCGCCACCGTGACCAGTGGCGAGCACCGCTGGGAGGACATCGGCGAACGGATGGACATCTTCGAGAAGATCCCGCCCTATGCCGTCTACCTGCCCGACGGCGTGAGCTACAGTATCGAGGCGACCACCGACCTGGAGATCGCCGTGTGCAGCGCCCCGGGATATGGCAACCATGAGGCTCGTCTGATCGCCCCCAGCGACGTCAAGCGCGCCACGCGCGGCGCCGGCAGCAATACGCGCCATATTCAGGATATTCTACCTGAGACAGAACCGGCCGATAGCCTGCTGGTGATCGAGGTTTATACACCGTCTGGTAACTGGTCAAGCTACCCGCCGCACAAGCACGACGTAGACAACTTGCCCAACGAGTCGATTCTCGAGGAAACCTATTACCATCGTCTGAATCCATCCCAGGGATTCGCCTTCCAG
The DNA here is from genome assembly GCF_036663415.1 of Salinicola sp. 4072. NCBI lineage: Bacteria > Pseudomonadati > Pseudomonadota > Gammaproteobacteria > Oceanospirillales > Halomonadaceae > Salinicola > Salinicola sp. 4072. The sequence goes on from NZ_JAXOVV010000010.1 coordinate 63,452, forward strand.
CGGGTCTATACTGATGACCGTTCGCTAGACGAAACCATGGCGGTGGAAAACGGTGACTGCGTGATGGTGCCATGCGGTTATCATCCGGTGGGAGCGGCGCATGGCTACGAACTCTACTACCTCAATGTCATGGCCGGGCCGAAGCGGGAGTGGAAATTCCAGAACGATCCTGCCCACGATTGGATCGTCAAGCAGTAAACGTGTCCTGCTCGTCGTCGCGCTCCGTGACGACATTTTCTTTCCCGCCGCGTCGGGTTTTTTCGTTGGCTGTCCGAAAGCTCAGAAAAACGCGAGCTACCTTAAGTACGCATGTGGTGTGCCAGAAGAGGAGCCCTGAGGGGGCCTATAACCTAGTCCATTTTCAGGTGGCACATACGGCCTGTAGCCTCGGCACTATGCACCCGAACCAGCTCAGTTTCATCAAGCCGTTCACTGGATCATCAAGGAGTTGACGGTACTGCCTTTGGGTTTCATCGGGGGGCGTCCTCAGCGTCATTCAGGCGATCACCTTGAACTTCCTCCTGCCAGAGCGGCCAGAATGATCGTATCCCCGATCGATCAGGTCCAGACTGAGGAAGTACCCGACTAAAAGAAATGCCAGTCAGTGCTAACTGACTGGCATTAGGCCAAGAGGCCGGGCGTTCGATTTGAGGCTATGCCGCGTGGGCGATCAACCCAGCAGCTTCTCGGCACGAGCGACGACGTTGTCGACAGTGAAGCCGAAGTGCTTGAACAGATCGCCGGCCTTGCCTGATTCGCCGTAGGTCGTCATGCCGACGACGTCGCCGTCGAGACCGACGTACTTGTACCAGGTCGACGGAATCGCCGCTTCCACCGCCAGCCGTGCGCGTACCGAGCGCGGCAGCACGGACTCGCGATAGCTCTCGTCCTGCTCGTCGAAGGCGCTGGTGCACGGCATGGAGACCACGCGAACCTTCTTGCCCTTGCCTTCAAGCGTCTTGGCGGCATCCATCGCCAGGCCGACTTCGGAGCCGGTGGCGATCAGGATCAGCTCCGGCTTGCCGCCCTCGGCATCCTTCAGTACGTAGCCGCCGCGGCGGATGTTCGTCAGCTGCGCCTCGTCACGCGACTGCGCCGGCAGATCCTGACGCGAGAAGATCAGCGCGGTCGGCCCGGTCTCGCGCTTCAGGCCCTCGACCCAGGCCGCGGTGGTTTCGGTGGCATCGCACGGGCGCCAGGTCGCCAGACCCGGCAGGTTGCGCAGGTCGGCCAGCTGTTCGACCGGCTGGTGCGTGGGGCCATCTTCGCCCAGACCGATGGAGTCGTGGGTGAAGACGTGGATGATGCGGGTGTGCGACAGCGAGGACATGCGCACGGCGTTGTGCATGTACTCCATGAAGACCAGGAAGGTGGCGTCATAGGGAATGAAGCCGCCGTGGGTCGCGATACCGTTGGCGATCGCGCCCATGCCGAATTCGCGCACGCCGTAGTGCAGGTAGCCGCCGTTGAAGTCTTCCTTGGTGATCGCCTTGGCGCCTTTCCACAGCGTCAGGTTGGAGGGCGCCAGATCGGCACTGCCGCCGAACAGTTCGGGCAGGTTCGGCCCCAGCTCGTTGAGCACGCCCAGCGAGGCTTTGCGGGAAGCGGTGGTCTCGGATTTTTCCTGAGCGGCCTTGATCAGGGCATCACCGTCGAAGCCGGCCGGCAGTTCACCGTTGTAGCGGCGCTTGAGCTCCTTGGCGAGTTCCGGATGCGCCTTTTCATAGGCGGCCAGCTTCTCGTCGTATTCCGCTTCGAGCTTGCGGCCCTTGTCGCGGGCGTCCCACGCCTGGTAGTACTCGTCGGGGATCTGGAACGCGGGGTGTTCCCAGCCCAGTTCCTTGCGCGCGGCCGCGACTTCGTCTTCACCCAGAGCGGCACCGTGGCTCTCTTCCTTGCCGGCCTTGTTGGGCGAGCCGAAGCCGATCACGGTCTTGCAGATGATCAGCGTGGGCTTGTCGGTAACGCGCTTGGCTTCCTCGATCGCCTTGTTGATCTGCTCGGCGTCGTGGCCATCGACATCACGGATCACGTGCCAGTGGTAGGCCTCGAAGCGCTTGCCGGTATCGTCGGTGAACCAGCCTTCAACTTCACCGTCGATCGAGATGCCGTTGTCATCGTAGAACACGACCAGGTTGCCCAGGCCGAGCGTACCGGCCAGCGAGCACGCCTCGTGGCTGATGCCTTCCATCAGGCAGCCGTCGCCGGCGAAGACCCACACGCGGTGATCGACGATTTCGTGACCGTCACGGTTGAACTGCGCGGCCAGCGTGCGTTCGGCGATGGCCATGCCGACGCCGTTGGCCAGACCCTGGCCGAGCGGGCCGGTGGTGGTCTCGATGCCGCGGGTGTAACCGTGCTCTGGGTGGCCGGGCGTCTTCGAGCCCAGCTGGCGGAAGTTTTCGAGTTCCTTCATCGGCAGGTCGTAGCCGGTCAGATGAAGCAGCGAATAGTGCAGCATCGAGCCGTGACCGTTGGAGAGAATGAAACGGTCGCGATCTTCCCAGTCCGGGTTGGCCGGGTTGTGCTTGAGATGGTCGTTCCACAGGACTTCCGCGATATCGGCCATGCCCATCGGCATGCCGGGATGGCCGGAATTGGCCTTCTGCACGGCGTCCATGGAAAGCGCACGGATAGCGTTGGCTAGCTGACGACGAGATGGCATTGGCTTTCGGATCCCCTGGATTGTCAATGAATGATGGTCGTAAATGGATGACGAAGCGAGACGCGATCTGGCGCTCAATTCGACGCAAGCAGCGAGGCTTCGTTCACGATCGCCTCGAATGCGGCTGGATCATGTGCGAACCGCCCCAGAAACAGCCCGTCGACCTGTCCTGCCAGCCGAGTCAACAGGTCGGGGCCGGCACTGCCGCCATAGATCATGCTGGCTGAAGGATGCGCGGCCAGATGCTCGCGCAATCCTTGGCAGACTGTCGCAATGTGCGCAAGCGATGCCGGTTCCGCGGCACCGATGGCCCAGTGAGGCTCGTAGGCGATCACCAGTGGCTGTGACCGCTGGGCGGGCGTCGCCAATGATAGTGCCGAATCGATCTGCTCGCGGCAGTCGGCAATGGCATCCAGCGGATCGCCACGCTCAGACTCGCCGATGCAGAGCACCGGTATCAAGTCATGCGCCAGGGCCACCTGGGTCTTGGCGGCGACGATATCGGCATCTTCCCCGAACAGGCGTCGCCGTTCGGCGTGGCCGATCTCGACGTAGCGGCATCCCATTTCGGCCAGCATCGCCCCGCTCACCTCGCCAGTATAAGCACCGTGCGGCGACTGATACAGGTTTTGGCCGCCGACACCGACGGGCGTACCGGCAAAACATTCGAGGACCGGGGGCAGGGCGGGGAAGCTGGGCAGCACGAACAGCGCCACCCGGCCGTCCTGAACGGCCGGGTGGCGAGAAAGGTTGTCGGCGACCTGGCGGCACCAGGTCAGCGTCTGGGCATAACCGAAATACATCTTGAAGCTGATGCCCAGCGTGATCGGAGGTTGTGCCATGTGGTTCTCGAGTCGCTCCCTGATTCTTCTCTGATCGGTTCGTCGCCGCCCGGTGCGCTGGCGTCTCGTTCATCGCCGATCGACGACGGGCTGAATGGCGCCGACGATCAGGGACAGCGAGATCGCCCCTGGATCGGGCGTGCCGAGACTCTTCTCGGCCAGCGGCCGAGCGCGGCCCATCTTCGGCTTCATGTCGGCCGTGGCCTGGGCTGCGGAGGCCGAGGCATCGACCGCCTTGCGCCACGCCTGCGGGAAATCGTCGCCGGCAGCGACGGCCCGTTCGAGCGTCTCGCTGAACGGTACCAGCGCATCGACCAGCGTCTTGTCGCCGAGCCTGGCCTTGCCGAACGTCATGACATCTTCCCTGGCCTTGGTGATCCCCTGTGCATAGCGCGCGGGGGTCGGCTCGTCTTCATCGCCGAGCGCCACGCTCAGGGCGCTGAGCATGACACCCCAGATGGCGCCGGAGGTACCGCCCGCGCGATCCGCCCAGGCTTCTGCCGCCAAGCGTAGCAGAGTGCCGGCGCCAGCGTTGCGGCTGACGGCGTCTTCTGCGGCCAGTTCGGCCGCGACGGCGCCGCGCTGCATGCCGATGCCGTGATCACCGTCTCCGGCGATGGCATCGAGTCGGCCCAGCTCCTCGGCCTTCTGGTCGATGAGCTTGCGCGTGGCGCTCAAGGCCTGGTAAAGGCAGCGGGCGGCGGCGATCGATTCCTCGCTCGCCGGCGGGATGGCATCGGCATCGGGGATGTCCAGCTCGGAAGCATCGATCGGTGGCGCGGCTTCGAGACTGCCCTTGCGATAGGCCGGGGCATCCGCCGGCGCTTTCCACAGCCGTTCCAGCTCCTCATCGAGCCAGAACAGGGTCAGCGAGGCGCCGGCCATGTCGAGACTGGTCACCAGCTCGCCCACTTCCGGCTCGACGATCTCCAGCCCGGCTGCACTCAGCAACTGGTGGACCCGACGATAGACCACGAACAGCTCTTCGTACTTGATCGACCCCAGACCATTGAGCAGTACCGAGGCTCTAGCGCCTTTTACACTGCCGATACCATCGGGAATCTCTTCCATCAGGTGAGAAACGAGCAGTTCCGCCAGCGCATCGGCGGTGGGCACGTCCTGTTCGCTGATGCCCGGCTCGCCGTGGATGCCCAGCCCGACCGCCATCTTGCCCGCTGGCACGTGGAACAGTGCATCCTTCGCCCCCGGCAGCGTACAGCCATCGAAGGCCACTCCCATCGAGCGCGTGCGGAAGTTGGCTGCGCGCGAGACGCGAACGACCTCCTCAAGGGAATAACCGGCCTCGGCCGCTGCCGCCGCGACCTTGAACACGGTCAGATCACCGGCGATTCCGCGGCGCTTGTGAATCTCGTCCTGAGTAGCGCTGGAAACATCGTCGATGACGGCGACGATCTCGCAGGGGATGCCTTCACGAATCAGGCGTTCCCGCGCCTGGCCGAAGTGCAGAACGTCACCGGCGTAGTTGCCGAAACTGAGCAGAACCCCGGCGCCGTTGTTGGCTGCCTTGCAGACGTTGTAGACCTGCTGCGCCGACGGCGAGGCGAACAGGTTGCCCATCACCGCGCCGTGGGCCAGGCCCTGGCCGACCAGCCCGGCGAAGGCGGGGTAGTGTCCCGATCCGCCACCGATCACGACTGCCACGGTGCCCGGCTTGCTGCGTGTACTGCGAATGACGCCGCCAGGAACCTGGCAGACGCGCTGCGCGTGCGCCGCGACGAAGCCTTCGGTCGCTTCGTCGACGAAATTCACTGGGTCGTTGTAAAGGCGTGTCATGACCGACGCTCCCACAGGTTGGGTAAATGCCGCGCTGGAAAGTCCCGCTGTGCTTCGACTTTTCAGCTATTGAGTATTTGATCCTTTGATGCACATTTGGTTTGTGTGCGGTATGTCGACCATCATAGCGACGCCAGAAGGCGACGATATGCGACTTTGGTGGGGATGAGGGCGCTCTTTTCGCTAGTGTCGATGCATCCGGGAAGCCGCGATACCGCTCGCTATTACAGCCTTTGGCACCTTTTCGACCGCTTTTCATGCCGCCGAAATGAGCATATGAATAAAATTTGTTCATATGAGCGGAGTGGGTCTATGATGTCGTCGTCGACTGAACAGGAGGCGAGCAATGGCTCAGAAATGGCGGGTAGCGCTGGGGTGTGATGAAGCGGCCTACGAGATGAAGCAGGCGATGATCGAGCATGTCAGGTCGCTGGGGCACGAAGTCGAGGACTTCGGGACCCACGACGCGCAGCCGGTTCTCTATCCGGATATCGCCTTCGAAGTGGCGCAAGCCATTGCCGACGGGCGTTTCGACCGCGGCATCCTGATGTGTGGAACGGGCATCGGCGTGGCGATCTCGGCCAACAAGGTGCCGGGCATCCGAGCGGCCCAGGCGCACGACACCTACTCGGCGGAGCGGGCGCGCAAGAGTAACGATGCGCAGATCGTCACCATGGGCGCGCGTGTGATCGGCATCGAGCTGGCCAAGACGATTGCCGAGACGTTCCTGAGCAGCGAGTTCGACCCAGGCGGGCGGTCACAGCCGAAGGTGGATCGGATCGAGGCTTACGAGCGCGACCATCGCTGATCGGCCGGACCTCGAAAGTCTGTCCTTAAGAAAGGATCGCACGACATGCCGTAGCTGGGCATGTCGTGCATTTTTTTGCGTGGTTGCCCGGTGTCGCCTCGCTCGTGGTGGCGTGTCGGCATGGGTGGTCATCGAGAAATGGGGTTAGGTGGGAGGAGTGGCGCTCGCTGTTCGTTACGGGGAATGTTCATTTGATGACATTGCAGGTCTTTTGATCATCGCGTGCGTTTGCGGTTATGGATAAATTCATGTTGCGTTGATTGTCATTTTCAATAGAAAAAACAGTAAGTTTTTGCCTTATCCTCCCAAAGTCTAGATTGCTTGGTCGGCGCTAAAGACCGTAAATGATCGCTGAAATGCATTGAGCATATGATCTTCATGGATTCATGTGCTGCATAAGCAAAGGGATCATCACTCGAGGAGGCGTCTCCATGAAAATCGTCAGAGCCGGCGTCGTGCTGGCATTCAGCGTACTGTCATCCGCCATGATGGTATCCGCGGCCCAGGCCGAGGGGCCGGGCACAGGAAAAGCCGATAGCTATCGATTTGTCCTGGTGCCCAAGGTGGTGCATCCCTGGTTCGACAAGGTCAACCAGGGCGCCCAGCAGGCCGCGGCGGCCATCGAGGCACAGACCGGCTCCGAGGTCGACATTCAGTACTCGGCGCCACAGAGCGCCAACGTCGCCCAGCAGAACGAAATCATCGAACGCGCCATCTCGACCCGCCCTGACGGCATCATCGTCGACCTGCTCGATCCCAGCGGTAACCGCACGGTGCTGCAGGAAGCGCAGGAGCAGGGAATCCCGGTCACGCTGTTCGATTCGATCAATCCTGAAGGAATGAATCTGACGACGATCGGCAGCGACTTCTGCGAGCAGGCGGAAATGGCGGCCAATCGCCTGGTCGAGTTGCTGGATGGTGAAGGTCAGGTGGCGATCATGATGGGCGTGCCCACGGCCCCCAACCACGCCGAGCGCGCCCGTTGCGCACAGGCGGTCTTCGATTCGCACGACGGTATCGAGGTCGTTGCGACCGGTGTCGACAACGATGACATCAACACGGCGCAGCAGCAGGCCTCCGCCATCATGCAGGCCAATCCCGACCTGGACGGCTGGGTCGCCTCCGACGCGGCGGGGCCGGTGGGGATTGGTCAAGCGATCAAGGAGGCCGACAAGGTCGGCAAGGTCCAGTTGGTGGGCCTCGATGATCTCAGCCAGATGCTGGTACTGATCAAGGAAGGGGTGGCGGATTCGTCGTCCGCTTCACGGCCCACCATGCAGGGCTACTGGTCGGTGATCAACATGTGGCAGTTGGCCACGGGGGCGATCACGCCTAATCACATCGATACCGGCAACGTCATGATCACGCCCGATAACGTCGATTCATTCATGGAGTGATATCGCGAGCCGCTTCTGGCTGCGGCAGAGGTGCCGCGTACGGAAGCGGCCGGCTGAATGTACCGGTGTCCGGTAGATGTATCGGTATCAGATGGATGTATCGGTACCAGGTAGATGTATCAGCAGGAGGGCGGCAATGGCGTATCTTCACGTCGACCATGTCAGCAAGATGTACCCCGGGGTCAAGGCGCTGGACGACATCGTGCTCGAAATCGAGATGGGTAAGGTCCACACGCTGGCGGGTGAAAATGGCGCTGGCAAGTCGACTCTGGTCAAGATGCTGACCGGTACCGAGAGACCGTCTCAGGGGCGGGTCATGATCGATGGCCAGGATGCCGCGCATCACGCCTCTCTCTACAAGACCATTGCGTACGTGCCCCAGGAGATCAATCTGTTCGGCAACCTGACCGTTGCCGAGAATCTGTTCATGCCCTTTTCGCGCTCCCACCACGGCGGCTTGCTGTTTCGGCGGCGAGCGCTCGAGCAGGCCGCCAGACCGTGGATCGAGCGTTTCAAGATTGCCGCACAGCCGGGAGACAAGGTTCGACATATCTCGATCTCCGATCAGCAGCTGTTGCAGATCGCGCGCGCCTGCACCAACGAGTCGATGAAGATTCTGATTCTCGACGAGCCGACCTCGTCGTTGACGGAAACCGAAGTGGAGCGTGTCTTTCGCGTCGTACGCGACGTGGTGGCGTCGGGATGCGGGGTGGTGTTCATCTCGCACAAGTTCGACGAGATGTTCTCCATCAGCGACACCATCAGCGTGCTGCGCAACGGGCGCAAGATCGACACGCAGCCAGCATCCAAACTGGACCATCGCCAGCTAGTCGAGCTGATGTCCGGTCAGGAGGTCAAGACCGATGCCCGCCTGCAGCCGGAAGGAGGCAGCGGAGAGGTCATCCTTCAGGCCGAAGGATTGAGTGGCAAAGGATTCGAGGATGTCTCCTTCTCGCTGCGCCGAGGCGAAATCCTGGGGTTCGCCGGGTTGGTCGGCGCCGGCCGTTCCGAGGTGATGCAGACGCTGTTCGGTTACCTCCCGGCGCGTGCCGGAATGGTGCAGGTTCAGGGGCAGGAGTGGCGGCTGGGAGACACGCATTATTCCATCCGAAACGGGCTCTTTTATCTTTCCGAGGAGCGCAAGTATCACGGGATCTTTCCGGGGCAGAGCGTGCGTCGCAATATCGGCATGGCGCTGTTTGGCGGTACTGCGCGTGGCGGCATGATCGATGCGCGACGCGAGCGCGAGCGGGTGGCATCGATCGTGAACGATTACGACATCAAGACGCCCACCATGAACAAGAACATCGCGTTCCTTTCGGGAGGAAACCAGCAGAAAGCCATCATCGGACGTGCCATGGCCTGCGATCCTCGGGTATTGATCTTCGACGAGCCCACCAAGGGGATCGACATCCGCACCAAGATGGAGATCTATCGGCTGATGAAAGAACTGGCCGAGCGCGGCGTCGGGATCATCCTGGTGTCGTCGGAAATGGATGAACTCCAACGCTGCGCCAATCGCATCATCACCATGTACGAAGGACGAGTCAGTGGTGAATTTCATATCGACCAGGCCAGCGGCAACGCCCTCGTCGGCGCCATCCATGGTCATGAAGGAGACGGGCATGCTGCGTAAGGCAATGGGATTCATGGTCAGCAATCCGCTCAGCGGCGTCGTCAGCGTGCTGGCGATCATCGTGGTCGTCGCCTCGTTGCTGTCGGAGAACTTTCTCAATAGCTACAACCTGGTGATCATCGCCCGGGCGCTGGCGTTCATCGGCATCATTACCATCGCCCAGTCGATGTTGATGATCCTCGGCGAGCTGGATCTGTCGCTCGGTGCCATCGGCGGCTTCTGCGGGGTCATCGGTGGCATTCTGATGGTGAAAATGGGGCTCGATCCTTGGTTGGCATTTGCGCTGTGTCTGGTCATCGGTGCCATATTTGGGCTGATTAACGGTTTGCTGGTGACGCTGCTTCGTCTGCCATCTCTGGTGCTGACGATCGGGATGGCCGGAGTCTACGGCGGTCTCAATCTGGTCATCACCAAGGGCGTCGCGATTACCGGCATACCGGCCGATATCGGATTTCTTGGAAGCGGAAAATGGCTCGGCCTGCCGATCCCTTTCTGGGTCATGCTGGTATTTCTCGCCGTGGCTTGCTTCATTACGCTGAAGACGCCATTCGGGCGTTACATGTATGCGGTGGGCAGCAACCTCTCGGCGGCCAAGATGCTCGGTATCCGCACCGACCGCGTGCGCGTGGGCGTGTTCGCCTTCGCTGGCTTTCTCGCTGCCCTTGCGGGGATGCTGATGGTCGCCCGATTGGGGTCGGCGCAACCCTCCATCGGCGACTCCTGGGTGCTGGGGCCGATCGCTGCCTCGGTCATTGGCGGGGTGCCTACCACCGGCGGGATCGGTACGCCTCTGGGTGCCATCTTCGGTGCCGCGATCATCGGCATCATCGAGAACATCATCGTATTGCTCGGCATCTCGCCTTACTGGCAGTCGATGGTCAGTGGCGCGATCGTGGTAGTAGCCATCGCGCTCGATTCCATCTCGCGGCGCTATTTCAAGCGGGATTGAAAGGGGCTACAGGTGGAAAGAATCGATTCATCGGAGCGATGACAGGCGAGGCAATTGAAAATGCAAAGAAGAAATGAGTGGTTGAGCACGAAGCGCTACCAAAAAGTGTTGCTGGGAGCGGTCGCTGGCGCCGTGGCGCTTGCAACGGTGCAGGTAGAAGCACAGACGCTAGACCAGAATTTTGACGGCAAGGATCATTACCGCTTCGTGATCGTCCCTAAAGCCGTAGCGCCTTGGTTTGATAGCGTGAACGCTGGCGCAGAACAGGCGGCGCGGATGATCGAGGCGCAGAGCGGCGCCGAGGTGGAAATCGTCTATAGCGCGCCCCAGGAGTCGCAGGTGGCTATCCAGAATCAGATACTCGAACAGGCCATCGCCACTCGGCCGGATGGCATCGCTGTCGACCCCCTGGATGCCAACGCCAATCGTGCCATTCTGCAGGAAGCACTTGATCAGGGAATCAAAGTAGTGATCTTCGACTCGCCGGCACCGGAGGGGCTTGAGGTCAGCAGCGTTGGCAACGATTTTTGCGAGCAGGCTCAGATCGCGTCGCGACGACTGGTTGAACTGTTAGGAGAAGAGGGGCAGGTCGCGATCATGATGGGAACGCCAACCGCGCCCAATCATGCTATCCGTGTGCGTTGCCACCAAGCCGTATTCTCCGAATATCCCGATATTGAGGTCGTCGCTACGGGTATCAACAATGACAGTATCGTACAGGCCCAGAACCAGGCGGCGACAATCATGCAGGCACATCCCGATCTTGATGGCTGGGTTGTCTCCGAAGCGTCCGGTCCTATTGGTATCGGTCAAGCATTGAAAGAGGGGTAAAGTGGGGGAAGTACAACTTGTCGGTCTCGAAAGACTACCGGAAATGTTGCAGCTCGTTGATGAAGGTGTGGCCGATTCTACTGTGGCCAATCGTCCGGAGGCGCAGGGCTACTGGACCGTTCAGGCATTATGGCAACAGGTATTGGATGTCGCTGCGCCGGATTATATGGATACCGGAGTCGATCTGATTACCCGCGATAATTTGGGTGATTTTCAGTGAAATCGTAAAACTCTTTCGCTGTATCGACGGCGCGGCCAAAAGCCGCGCCGTTATTTTTTGATCGAGAAGACGCTCGTGAACGATGCTTGATTGTTCATATGTTCACAATTTGCTCATTTTAACCCCATTTTAATACTTTCAACGTGGCCGTTTCGTAACGAAAGATACGTAAAAACTTTGGTCTTAGCTCTTTGAATATAGGTTTTAAAAATCAATATAAATCAATAATTTATATTTTATTTGCCTAAAGTCTTAGGCCTGATTTATCGCACTTGCATTGATGTCCCTTTGTGTATTGCGCTAAAAACATATGACCGAAGTTTGAACATGTGTTTATCCACGGGAGATCTTCCATGAGCGAGTCCACCGCCACGTCCACGCAAACGGCTTCCACTGGCGATATCCCCAAGACGATGAAGGCGGTGGTCGCCTATGCGCCCGGAGACTATCGCTACGAGGAAGTGCCGGTTCCCGAGATCGATGCCAAGGAGATCCTGATCAAGGTCGAGGGGTGCGGTATCTGCGCCGGTGACATCAAGTCCTACGATGGCGCCCCCAGCTTCTGGGGCGACGAAACGCAGCCGGCCTATATCAAGGCGCCGATGATCCCTGGTCATGAGTTCATCGGCCGGGTGGTGAAGGTCGGTGCCGAGGTCGAGGGATATGCGGTCGGCGACCGCGTGATCTCCGAACAGATCGTGCCGTGCTGGAACTGTCGTTTCTGCGGCCGAGGCCAGTACTGGATGTGCGAGAAGCATGACCTTTACGGCTTCCAGAACAACGTCAACGGCGGCATGGCCGAGTACATGAAGTTCACCAAGGAGGCGATCAACTACCACGTCCCCGAGGAGCTGCCGCTGGAGAAGGCGATCCTGATCGAGCCTTACGCGTGTTCGCTACATGCGGTGCAGCGCGCGAAGATCGAGCTGGGCGACGTGGTGGTGCTTTCTGGCGCCGGCACGCTGGGGCTCGGCATGGTCGGCGCGGCCAAGAAGGCGGGGGCCGAAAAACTGATCGTGCTCGATCTGTTCGACGACCGTCTGGAGCTGGCCAAGAAGTTCGGTGCCGATCTGACGCTCAATCCCAAACGCGACGATGTGGTTTCGATCATCAAGGAGATGACCGAAGGCTACGGCTGCGACGTCTACATCGAGGCGACCGGGCATCCCAAGTCGGTGGAGCAGGGGCTATCGATGATCCGCAAGCTGGGCCGCTTCGTCGAGTTCAGCGTGTTCAAGGATCCGGTCAGCGTCGACTGGAGCATCATCTCCGACCGCAAGGAGCTCGATGTGCTCGGCTCGCATCTCGGCCCTTACTGCTATCCGCTGGTCATCGAGGGCATCCGTAAAGGCGACTTCCCCACCGAAGGCGTCGTCACCCACAAGCTGCCGCTGGAGAAATACGAGGAAGGTTTCGAGCTCATGAAGAACGGTTCGAAGTCACTCAAGATCGTGCTGATTCCCTGAGTTGTGATTCGTGCCGGGCGACGATCGGTTTCGTCGCCCGGCGCAGACGAGCGGCAGCAGAAGTTTCGTGGCAGAGATTCGCAGAAGAGGGCTCGCAGTGATGAGTGCAACAGTTGCCAGTCGGCCCGCGGCGCCGAAGAAGCTGAAAGGACGTCTGATCATCGGCGCCTGTGTGGTCGTGGTGCTGGCGGCGATGGCCTGGGATACCAAGGTCGTCGAGATTGGCACCGAGGCCGAGCTGGCCGGCGGGTTTTCCGCCGAAACCTATGGCGGAGAGCACTTTCCGGCCATTCGGGACAGCGTCGAGGCGCGTGCCGTCGAGGCCGGCGAGCTGGCGTCCGCCGTTCTCGAGGACTCGTCCGCGGCAGGGCAGAAATATGGCGTTGGCGACAGTTTCGGGCCAGTGGTGCCGGTGACCTTCACCGGGACGTTCGGTGAAGCCCGCTCGGGCATCTATACGGTCGAGGCCGACGGTGTGCCCGACGAGATCACGATCCGTGTGCAGACTGGCCCGGCGATCAACGGCACCGATCTGCGCGATGCCACCGGGGAGATCTCGTTCGGCGAGTTCACCAATCAGATCGAATACCAGAACGCGGGCGCCTCGATCAACGAGGCGATGAAGGCGGCGGTGCTGGCGGACATCGATACCGCTGACCTGGGCGGCAAGACCGTCAGGGTGACCGGCGTGTTCAAGCTGATCAATCCCAAGAACTGGCTGGTGACCCCCGTCAGCATGGAGGTGCAGTGATGGCTTCCTCTTCGAGTCGGCCCGCTCCCGCCAGCGAACCGGTCGACGATATCGTCCTGTCGGCGCGGGATGTCGCCAAGTCGTTCGGTAACGTGCATGCACTGAAGACGGTCAACTTCGATGTCTATCGGGGCCAGGTGACCACGCTGTTCGGCGAGAACGGCGCCGGCAAGTCGACGCTGATGAAGATCCTCTCCGGCGTCATTCAGCCGACCTCCGGCGAGATCCTGCTCGAGGGCGAGCCGGTACGCTTCGCCTCGACCACCGATGCCCAGCGGCTGGGCATCTCGATCATCCACCAGGAACTCAGCCTGGCGCCCAATCTCAGCGTTCGCGACAACATCTTCATGGGCCGCGAGCTGAAAGGGCCGATGGGCATCGACTATGCCGAAGAGGCGCGTCAGACCCGCGCCCTGATGGAGGAGCTCGACGAACCGATCGACCCGCTGACGCCGGTGGAGGATCTCCGCCTGGGGCAGCAGCAGATCGTCGAGATCGCCCGCGCGCTGTCGGTCAATTCGCGCATCCTGATCATGGACGAACCGACCTCGGCGCTGTCGGCGACCGAAGTCGAGGTCCTGTTTCGGGTCATTCGCGATCTCAAGAGTCGCGGTGTGTCGATCGTCTATATCTCCCACCATCTGGAAGAGGCGCTGCTCATCACCGATCACGCGGTGGTGCTGCGGGACGGCGTGATGACCGCCTACGCCAGGCGCGCGGACATCGATCTGGAGTGGATCGTGCGCAACATGGTCGGCGAGAACTTCGATCTCGGCTCGCCGCCGACCGGACACACCATGGGCGAGGTGGCGCTGTCGCTCGAGAATGTCAGCGTCGCCGACACGGCCGTGCCGGAGCGGTCGGTGGTCGATCGCCTGTCGCTGGACGTTCGCGCCGGCGAGATCGTCTGCATCTACGGGCTGATGGGCGCTGGGCGGACCGAGCTGCTCGAGTGCGTGGCGGGACGCGTGCCGCTGAGCGGCGGGCGAGTGGTGCTGGAAGGCGAGGACGTCTCGCACCTGAGTATCGCCGAGCGCATTGCCAAGGGGCTGGTGCTGGTGCCGGAAGATCGCCAGCGCGACGGCCTGGTACAGACGATGACGGTAGGCGAGAACCTGTCGCTGGCCAGCATCAAGGCGTTCACCCGCTGGCTGCTGACCTCGGGCAACCGTGAACGCAGCGTGGTCGACGAGTCGATTGCCAACGTCCACATCAAGACCGACGGGGCCAGGGCCGAGATCGGTTCGCTCTCCGGCGGCAACCAGCAGAAGGTGGTGATCGGCAAGATGCTGGCGACCCATCCCCGCGTGGTGGTGCTGGACGAGCCGAGCCGCGGCATCGATATCGGCGCCAAGGCCGAGGTATTCAAGCTGCTGGCGGAAGGCGCGTCGAAGCAAGGCCTCGCGGTGATCTTTTCCACCTCCGAGGTCGGCGAATGCCTGAGTATCGCTCACCGCATCGTGGTGATGAGTCGCGGGCGGATTGCGGCCGAGTTCGGTGCCGACGCTTCCAAGGAACAGATCATGGCTGCCTCCGGCGAAGCCGTGGTCGCCTGACAAGAGCACGCTAGCGCCTTTCCTCGAATGGAGTTTTGACATGTCCAAACACAGCCAAGCGGCAGAGCGCCAACGCGGTGGCTTCGACCTGGGTCGATTGCTGCTGGAAGGGCGCGCCTTCTTCGCCCTGATCGCGATCATCATCATCTTTTCGGCGCTATCGCCGGTCTATTTCTCGACCAACAACTTCCTGACGATGTCGTCCCACGTGGCGATCTTCGGGCTGCTGTCCATCGGCATGCTGCTGGTGATCCTGACCGGCGGCATCGACCTGTCCGTGGGCTCGACCCTGGGCCTGGCGGGAGTCGTGGCCGGCTTCCTGATGCAGGGCGTGACCTTCGACATGTTCGGCGTGACGCTCTATCCGCCGGTGTGGGTCGTGGTCATTCTCACCTGCGCGCTGGGCGCGTTCGTCGGTGCCATCAACGGCGTGCTGATCGCCTACTTCAAGGTGCCGGCCTTCGTCGCCACCCTGGGGCTACTCTATGTCGCTCGCGGCGTGGCGCTGCTGATGACCGACGGTCTGACCTACAACAATCTCGGCGGCAGCCCGGAGCTGGGCAACACCGGCTTCGACTGGCTCGGCTTCAACCGGCTGTTTGGCGTGCCGGTGGGCGTACTGATTCTGGCGGCGGTTGCGGTCGTCACCATTCTGGCGCTGGCGCGGACTCCGTTCGGTCGCTGGGTCTATTCGACCGGGGGCAACGCGCGGGCGGCCGAGCTCTCCGGCGTGCCGGTCAAGCGAGTGCAGGTCTCGGTCTACGTGCTCTCTGGCATCTGCGCGGCGATCGCCGGGCTGGTGCTCTCTTCCCAGTTGACCTCCGCCGGCCCCACCGCCGGTACCACCTATGAGCTGACCGCCATCGCTGGCGTGGTGATCGGCGGTGCCGCATTGACCGGCGGCCGCGGCAACGTGCGCGGCACCCTGCTCGGCGCTTTCGTGATCGGGTTTTTGTCCGACGGCCTCGTCATCATTGGCGTCTCTTCCTACTGGCAGACCGTTTTCACCGGCGCGGTGATCGTGCTGGCGGTCCTGCTCAACAGCATTCAGTACAGCGGGCGCAAGAAACGCGCGACCCAGTCGTCCGAGCCCGAATCGCCGCCCGCTTCGCCCACGTCTCCATCCTCGAGCGACGACGCATCCCGCGCGACGCCCGGGGCGGAAAGTAGTGCCGGCAAGCCGGCAACGCAGCATTAACCCGTACGTGTCGATCGACACGGGTTAGAAACACAACCGCAAAAGAAGGGTGATCCATCATGTTCAAGACAGGAAAACGCCTGCTGATCGCAGCCCTCGCCGTCAGTGCGCCGTTGCTCGCCGGAAGCGCCATGGCGCAGGACAAGGGGCTGATCTCGATCATCGTCAACGATACCTCCAACCCCTACTGGTTCACCGAGGGCAAGATTGCCCGCGAGACCGCCGAGGAACTGGGGTACGAAGCCAACGTCAGCGCTCACAAGGGGGATACCAACGCCGAAAGCCGCCAGATCGACACCGCGATCACCAATCAGGCCAAGGCAATCATTCTCGATCCCGCCAACGCCGATGGCTCTGTCGGGGCGGTGCGCAAGGCCGTCGAAGCCGGCATCCCGGTCTTTCTGGTCAACGCCGAAATCAACGAGCAGGGGCTGGCTAAGGCGCAGCTGGTTTCCAACAACGCGCAAGGCGCCGCGCTGGGCGCGCAGCAGTGGGTTCAGGCCGTCGGTGACTCGGCCAATTACGTCGAGTTGAAGGGGGCGCCTTCCGACAACAACGCCGCGACTCGCTCCAACGGCTATGAAACCGTGCTGAGTCAGTACCCGGATCTCAACAAGGTCGGTGAAGACGTCGCCAACTGGGATCGCACCCAAGGCTTCAACAAGATGCAGAGCCTGCTGCAGGCCAACCCGGATATCCAGGGGGTGATCAGCGGCAACGACGAGATGGCGCTAGGCGCGATCGCTGCCCTCAAGGAAGCCGGCAGGCTGGACGACGTGGTGGTCGGCGGCTTCGATGGCTCGCCCGATGCGGTCGAGGCGGTCAAGTCCGGCGAGCTCGCCTATACCGTGCTGCAGCCGGTGGCGATCTTCTCCAAGGCGGCCGTACAGATGGCGGACAAGTTCATTACCACCGGCGAAACCGGTGTGCAGGGCGAGAAGCACCTGTTCGATTGCCTGCTGATCACGCCGGACAACGTCGACAAGTACGTCTCGCCGTTCGTGCTCCAGCAGTAACACGCGCAACCGTTCGTCGATTCACCGCTGCGGGCTCTGGCTCGCGGCGGTTTTTGGATGGGGGCGCGGATCAGGGCTTGATCAGGCGGTAGCGAATGCCGGCGTCGTCCAGTACCTGCCGATGCCCGGCCGCCAGACCAGCATCGATCAGGACCAGGTCGAACTCGCTCAGATCGGCGAGCCGATGGAGCGCGCTGCTGCCGAACTTGGCGCTGTGGATCAGCAGAATGCGCCGCTCGGCCGCCGCCATCTGGGCGCGCTTGATCTGGGTCACGGCCGGATCCTGAACGTAAGCAGTAGTACCCAGTATTGCCGAAGCCGAAAGAATGGCGACATTGGCGCGCAGATTGACGAGCGTCTGCTCGCACAGCAGGCCGAAGGTGGCGTTGAAACGGGGCTGATAGTCCCCGCCCAGGGTGATCAGCTTGATACCGCCGACGGTCTTGAGCCGGTCGATGCTTTCCAGGCCGTTGGTGATCACGGTCAGCGGCTCCCGCGCCGGCAGCAGCGCGGCCAGCTCGCTGGCGGTGGTGGAGTCGTCCAGCATCACCGCTTCGCCGGGGGCGATCTCCTCCAGCGCCGCGCGGGCCAGCGCCTGCTTCTCCCGGGTCGCGATGTGCGAGCGCAGCGCGAAATTGCTCTCGAACACGCTGGAAGAGCGAGTGGTGACGCCGCCATGCTGCTTGTTGACCATGCCTTGTTCGGCAAGCGTGTCGAGATCGCGATGTACCGTCATGCGGCTGACGCCGAAACGGTCGGCCAGCTCGTCGACCTGTGCCGAGCCGGCCTGAATGAGGTAGTCCAGCATCGCCTGTCGGCGCGCCGAGGCGCCCTTGATCGCAGGTTGCGGCGCCTGGGTTCCGAACGAGGTCATGGCTCTCCCGTGACGTGAGAAATGAGGGGCGTAGTCTACCGCGACGCGGCGATTCGATGGCGCTCCCCGTCAGCTCGCGCTGGCGGTGAGCACGACCTTGATCGAATCGCGCCGGGCGGCGATCTCGAAGCCACGTTCGAACTCGGCCAATGGAACGTGGTGCGTCACGATGCCATGAGTCGTCACCAGGCCCCGGGCCAGCAGGTCGATCGCGACCGGATAGGTGTGCGGTGAAAGGTGCGAGCCTCGAATGTCCAGCTCCTTGCGATCACCGATGGTTGACCAGTCGACGGTGGTGGGCTCCTTGAACACGCTGAATTCGACGAAGCGCCCCAGTTTGCGCAAGGCTTCCAGCCCCTGGATCACGCCGCTCGATGAGCCCGTGGCGTCGATATAGACCTCGCAGCCGTAGCCACCGGTGAGCGCGCGGATCTCCTTGGCGATGTCGTCGCGGTGCGGGTTGAAGCCGTGATCGGCGCCGTAGTCGCGGGCCAGCGCCAGGCGGTCGTCGTGGGTATCGACCAGAATCAGCTGTCTGGGCGTCTTGAGCCTGGCGAGCTGGACCATCGCCAGGCCGATCGGCCCGCCACCGGCGATCACCACGGTATCGTCGAACTGTATCTCGGCCCGATTGACAGCATGGATGCCGCAGGCCAGCGGCTCGAGGAAGGCGGCGTCCTCGACGCTCAGGCGCGGATCGACCGGATGCAGCACCGCGTTGGCCGGCACGCGCAGATATTCCGCCATGCCGCCGTCGGCGACACCGCCCTGGAAGCCGAAGATGTTGTGCACCTCGCACATCCAGTAGTGGCCGCGCTGGCAGTAGAAGCACTGCCGGCAGGGCAGGATCTGCTCCGGCACTACGCGCATGCCGAGTTCGACGTCGAAATGCTCGGCGGCGCCTTCACCGAGCGCGACCACTTCGCCGGCGAATTCGTGGCCGATGATCATCGGTGGCTTGACCCAGGGCGGGAAGCGTTCACCGTCGCCCCAGTACATGGCGGCGCCATCGCGGCACTTCAGATCGCTCGAACAGATCCCGCAGGCCTGGATCTTGAGAATCAATTCTCTCGGGCCGGGCCGGGGTGTCGGCACGCGCTCCAGGCGGTAGTCGCCGGGGCCGCGACAGACCACGGCCTGCATGCTTTCGGGAAGTGACGCTCGAGAATCGGACATTGGAGACTCCGGCGCTGGGTTGGTGGATATGAAACGAATAACGAAGGAGTAGTGAAGAAATAACATCAAAAAGTGACGTACTGCCGTATGACTTTGGTCTCGGATAAGTTTCCTGCTCGGCGGGTAATTTTTAAATCTTTGATTAAATTAGTATTATTTAAAATCAGAAAGATAGTTAACACTAACGTCTAACGACTTTTCGTCACAGAATAATGTTAGAAATGGCCGCGAGTGGCGTTCGTGCAAGCCACCACTGAATGATTCGGCGAAGGCGATCAACGGGGAGGCAGCCATGTCACGCGGTTATCTGCTGGGGCTCGATGGCGGCTCCAGTTCCACCAAGGCGGTGATCTTCGATACCCAGGGCCACGTCGTGGGGATCGGGCGGGAATCTTCCCGGCTCGAGCATCCTCAGGCGCACTGGGTCGAGCGTGACATGAGCGCCGCCTGGGCGAGCGCGACAGCGGCGATACGTGGTGCCCTGGCAATGGCCGAGCTGGACGGTGACGAAATCCTGGCAGTCGGCGTTACCGGTCATGGTGACGGGCTTTACCCGATTGACGGGAAGGGTGAGCCGCTTGGCCGGGCGATCACCTCACTGGATAGCCGCGCGGCGGGTATGGTGGAGCGCTGGTGCCGAAAGGGTGTCCGTGATGAAGCGCTGGCGTGGATTGGTCAGACACCGTTTGCCTTCTCGCCGGTGACCTTGCTGGCGTGGATGCAGGATCACCAGCCGGAACGGTTCGCCGCGCTCGGCCATGTGCTGACCTGCAAGGACTGGCTGCGTTTCAAGCTGACCGGTGCGGTGGCGACCGACTTCACCGAGGCGAGTACCGGCTATACCGATGTCGAGACCCAGCGCTACAGCCGTGACGCGCTGTCGATGCTGGGGATCGATGGCGCCTTCGAGGCGCTGCCGGAGGTGCGCATGCCTGACGAGATCGCCGGGCACGTCTGCCAGGCGGCGGCCCGCGAGACCGGCTTGAAAGCGGGGACTCCCGTGGCGACGGGGCTTCACGATGTCACGGCCAGCGCGGTGGGGCTGGGCAACGTCGCGTCGGACACGCTGACCATCGCGGCCGGCACCTTCAGCATCAATGAGGTCTTTTCCGACGCGCCCAAGCCCGATCCGCGTTGGGCGACACGCAACGGGCTACGCCCTGGCCAATGGCTCAACATGGCGATTTCACCGGCGTCGTCGAGCAATCTCGAATGGTTTCATCGTCAGTGGGGGCAGCCGGGAGATGGCGGCACGGGTGCCTTTTTCGCCGAGATGGAAGCGTCGCTGGACGCCGCATTCCGCAGCCCGTCACGACTGGTCTACCACCCGTTCCTTTATGGTTCGCCCTACGATGAACCGGCCAGTGCCGGTCTGTTCGGTCTCCAGGGATGGCACGACCGTGGCCATGTCCTGCGTGCGATCCTGGAAGGGGTGGTGTTCAATCACCGGGTGCATGTCGATGCCCTGGCCTCGACCTTCGCCATCGAGCGCGTGCGCATCACCGGTGGCGGCAGTCACTCGCCGCGGCTGGCCCAACTGTTCGCCGATTCGCTCGGCTTGCCGCTGGAAACCTCGCGCATCCAGGAGGCTGCGGCCTGGGGCGCCGCGATCTGCGCCGGGGTGGCCGCCGAAGTGTTTCCCTCCATCGAGTCGGCCACGTCGCTTTGCGAGGTCGACCACCGCTACAGCCCCGATTCGGAGCGCCAGGCCGCGTGTCAGCAGGGCTTCGAGCGCTACCAGCGTTTGATCGAAGGGATGAGAACGCTATGGGCGACGCTGGACGTCGAGGCGTCGCCCCCGGATTCACCCGACACTTCGGCGGAATCCACGCCAACGATGGGAGCAAGACGATGACGGAACCCGCCAATGCCATGCCGCCGACGCGTCGGCAGACCCTGGATCGTCTGCGGGCGGATCCCGCGGTGTCGGTGCTGATCATCGGTGCCGGGATCAACGGCGCCGGGCTGTTTCGCGATTTGGCGCTGCAGGGCGTCGATACGCTGATCGTCGACAAGCAGGACTTCTGTGCCGGCGCCAGCGCCGCGCCGTCGCGACTGATCCACGGCGGCCTCAAGTATCTGGAAACCGGCGAGTTCCGGCTGGTGGCGCAGTCGACCCGCGAACGCAATCTGCTGTTGCGCAATGCGCCGCACGTGGTGCATCCGCTGCGCACGGCGATGCCGACCCACAGCTGGTGGGGCGGCATCTGGCCGTCGATCCAGCGTTTCCTGCGGCGGCCGGCCAAGATCGACGATCGCGGCATCCTGATCAGCGAACTCGGGCTGACGCTGTACGACTTCTTCGGTCGCCACTTTCGCAGCATGCCGCGCCATTCGATGATGCTGGGTCGCAAGGTGCATCGGTCGCTGCCGGATATTCGGCGCGACGTGCGGGCGCTGCACACCTATTACGACGCGGCGATCAGCCAGGCCGAACGCCTCGGGTTCGAGCTGATCGATGATGGCTGCCGCGCACATCGCGAGGCGATGGCGCTCAACCACGTCAGCCTGATCGGCGCCGACGATGAGTCGGTGAGCTTCGAGGATCAAGACGGCAGCGCTTTCACGGTTTGCCCGCAGGTCATCGTCAATGCCGGGGGCGCCTGGATCGACGAGATCAATCGCCAGCTCGGGCGGGAAACGCGGCATATCGGCGGCACCAAGGGTGGGCATCTGATCGTCGACGTGCCGGCCATCCGGCGCCAGCTCGACGGGCGCATGATCTACTTCGGCACGCCGGACGGGCGTATCTGTCTGATCTACCCGTTCATGAACCACGTGCTGGTCGGGGCGACGGACATTCGCTGCACCGATCCGGACCAGGCCGTCTGCGACGACGACGAACGAGATTACATGCTCGAGGCGGTGCGCTATCTGTTTCCCGAGGTGGTGGTAGGGACGGAGCAGGTGCGCTATCGCTACAGCGGCGTGCGCCCGCTGCCGCGCAGCGACGCCGCCGACCCCGGTCAGATCAGTCGCGATCACGCCATCGTCGAGGATCGCATTCACCACTGGCCGGTGCTGTCGCTGGTCGGTGGCAAGTGGACGACGTTTCGTGGTTTTGCCGAGGAGGTCGCCGATGACGTGCTGGCCAGGCTCGGGCGCCGACGCGAGATCAGTACGCAGCAACTGGCGATCGGTGGCGGGCGCGACTACCCCCGAGACGACGCGGCACGCGAGGTGTGGCTCTGCCGAATCACGGCGCTCTGCGAGGGGGATCGAGCGCGGGCGATCACGCTGCTGGATCGCTACGGCACTCGCGGCGAGGCGGTGGCGCGTCACTGCGCGAGAATGAGCGCCGAGGGCGTGAATCGGCAGCGTCCGCTCGCCTCGCTTGCCGATTATCGGGTGGGGGAGATCGATTTCGTCTGTCGCTTCGAGCGCGTCGAACATCTGGCCGACGTGCTGTTCCGGCGTCTGCCCATCGCGCTCTCCGGCCAGCTCGACAGCGCGGTGATCGACGAGGTTGCAACCCTGTGCGGCGCGGCGCTCGGCTGGGCCGGGACACGCCGCCGCGAGGAGATCGACGCGGTGTACGAAATCGCGACACGCTTGCATGGCGTTGCGCTGACATCCGGGCAGGAAAGCTCGACAATCTCGACTCAGGAGAGCACGTCATGACGACCGTCTTTTCTTCCAGTGGGTTACGTGTCGGGCGGCTATTTCGTCGCGATACCGGCCTGAGCTGCATGGTGGCGTTCGACCGCACTCTGCTGGCGGGACCGGTGGAACATGCGATCGACGCGCGGCGAGCCTGCGAGGCGATCGTCGCGGCCGGGCCGGAAGCGGTGCTGCTGTCGCCGGGCGTGCTCAAGTCCTGCGGCGACCTGTTCGCCGATAGCCGGGCGCCCAGGGTCGTGCTGCGGATCGACTACCCGATGGTGGGCGACTTCACCCTGGCGGGAGAGGAGCATCACCGCATGATCGCAACGCCGGCCCAGGCGCAGGCGATGGGTGCGGACGCCGTGGTGATGTGTCTGATCTCCGGTTACGACGACCCCAGGCGAGAAGCCGACAATCTCGAAGCGGTGGCGGAGGCCGCCCGCCAGTGCGAGGCGATCGGACTGCCGCTGATCGTCGAAGCGGTGGTATGGGGACATCGTGAGAAAGGGCTTGAAGGCGGGCGTCTCGATGGCGAGCGGATTGCGCGGGTCGCGAGGATCGCCGCGGAGCTGGGAGCGGACCTGGTCAAGGCGCAGTTCACCGGCGAGGCCGAGGAGATGCGCGCGCTGGCCGACAGCTGCCCGGTTCCGGTGCTGGTGCTGGGCGGGGCGGCAATGAACGACGACGAGGCCCTGGCAAGCTTCACCCGCAATGCACTGGATAACGGCGCGCGGGGCGTGATCTTTGGGCGCAATGCCTGGCAGCGGGAGAACGCCACGGCGGGTATCGAGCAACTGATCGAGATCGTGCACGGTACGTATAGCGTCCATACGTAAAGCGTCCGATAGTGCCGATCAATCGGCGGCTTAGGTGGCAAAGAATAGGCAGCTAGCTATTCTGTGTGTAGACTTTTATGCCCTGCCCCGGCGCCTTGGGGACAGTGATGTCGTGCGTCGTTTTCATCCGTCCTTCCGACCGGCGGCGCTGCGTATTTTGTCAGGCGGGTCGTGACCGCGAGCCGCAACCAGTGAACGAAGGGATCCCCGTACGCCATGAGCGAATACTCTCTGTTTACCTCCGAATCCGTGTCCGAAGGTCACCCGGACAAGATCGCCGATCAGATTTCCGATGCCGTCCTCGATGCCATCATCGCCCGGGACAAGCAGGCTCGCGTGGCCTGCGAGACATTGGTGAAGACTGGTGTCGCCATCGTCGCCGGCGAGATCTCCACCACCGCCTGGGTCGATCTGGAAGAGCTGGTGCGCAAGGTGATCATCGATATCGGCTACACCTCCTCGGAAGTCGGTTTCGATGGCGAGACCTGCGGCGTGATCAATCTGATCGGCAAGCAGAGCGTCGATATCGCTCAGGGCGTCGATCGCAGCAAGCCCGAAGATCAGGGCGCGGGCGATCAGGGCCTGATGTTCGGCTATGCCACCAACGAGACCGACTCGTTCATGCCGGCGCCGATCCACTACTCGCATCGTCTCGTCGAACGTCAGGCGGAACTGCGCAAGAACGGCACGCTCTCCTGGCTGCGTCCCGATGCCAAGAGCCAGATCACCTTCACTTATGATGAAAACGGCAAGCCCAATGGCGTCGATGCCGTGGTGCTGTCGACCCAGCACGACCCGGACATCTCCCAGGATGATCTGCGCAAGGCGGTCGAGGATCTGATCATCCGCGACGTGCTGCCGGCGGAGTGGATTCACGACAAGACCCGGTTCCACATCAACCCGACCGGCAAGTTCGTGATCGGTGGCCCGGTGGGCGATTGCGGCCTGACCGGACGCAAGATCATCGTCGATACCTACGGTGGCATGGCGCGCCATGGTGGCGGGGCGTTCTCCGGCAAGGATCCGTCCAAGGTCGACCGCAGTGCCGCCTATGCCGGGCGCTACGTGGCCAAGAACATCGTCGCCGCCGGTCTCGCCGACAAGTGCGAAATCCAGGTCTCCTACGCCATCGGCGTCGCCGAGCCGACTTCGGTCTCGATCAACACCTTCGGCACCGCCAAGGTCAGCGAGGCCAAGATCATCGAGCTGGTGCGCGAGCACTTCGATCTGCGCCCGCACGCCATCACCCGCATGCTCGACCTGCTCCATCCGATGTATCAACTGACCGCCTCCTACGGTCACTTCGGACGCGAGCCGTTCGAACACAGCTACACCTGGACCGACGTCAACGGTGAAACCCAGACCGAAACCTTCACCGCTTTCCCGTGGGAAAAGACGGACAAGGCCGAGACGCTGAAGGCCGCTGCCGGCCTGTGATCGTGGATGCATCGACTCGATCGATGCGCTAGATCGGTCGAAAGACCCGACTGGTCAGTAACGCAAAGCGGACCCGCCATCACGGGTCCGCTTTTTTGGTTGCTCGCTTTTCCAACGAATTGCCGTCGGGATAAACCCGCATCATGGCTGCCATCGTCATGAGCCACTATCGTTATGGTATGGGGCAGGACGCCTATCGATCATTCGCCACGGCTGGCGGCGACAGGAAAGGATGCCATGCTGGAAATCGCAGCACTCTTCATCACGATCACCGCGCTGTTCGCGTGGTTCAACTACCGCTTCATCAAGCTGCCGGCGACGATCGGCGTGATGTTCATCTCGCTGATGGCTTCGTTGCTGCTGATCGCCCTGAGTCACCTCGGATTCGACGCGATTACCGATTGGGCCGAAGCCTGGCTGGGGCAGATAAACTTCAATGCGCTGCTGATGGACGGCATGCTGTCGTTCCTGCTGTTTGCCGGCGCGCTGCACGTCGATTTCCATAAACTGAAGCGCTATCGCTATTCGATCAGCTTTCTTGCCACCATCGGCGTGGTGATTTCGACCGTGGCGATCGGCAGTGCGGCCTGGTGGCTCTTCGCTACCTTCCATATGGCGGTGCCCTATCTCTACTGCCTGGTCTTCGGGGCGCTGATCTCGCCGACGGACCCGATTGCCGTGCTCGGCATCATGCGCAGCGCCGGCGCACCCGAGGACATGGAGATCAAGATCGTCGGTGAATCCCTGTTCAACGACGGCGTCGCGGTGGTGGTCTTCACCGTGATGCTGGGGGCGGCGACCGCGACCGAAGCGCTGACGGTCTCGCACTCCGCGATGCTGTTTCTGGAAGAGGCCGGCGGCGGCATCCTGCTCGGGTTGGTGATGGGTTACATCGCCTATCGGATGATGAAGAGCATCGACCAGTATCAGATCGAGGTGCTGGTCAGCCTGGCGCTGGTGCTGGGCGGCTATACGCTGGCGACGCATCTGCACGTCTCGGGGCCGATCTCGATGGTCATCGCCGGGCTGTTCATCGGCAACCGCGGCCGCGAGCACGCCATGTCGGATACCACGCGCCGCTATGTCGATGGCTTCTGGGAGCTGATCGACGAGATTCTCAACGCGGTGCTGTTCGTGCTGATCGGTCTCGAGCTGCTGCTGATCCCCTTCGAGTGGTCGTATCTGATCGTTGCCGCGCCGATCATCGGCGTGATTCTGGTGACTCGGCTGATCACCATCGGCCTGCCCATGATGATGCTGAAGCGCTGGATTCACTATCGTCCCGGGACCACGCGTGTGCTCACCTGGGGCGGGCTGCGGGGCGGAATTTCGGTGGCGCTGGCGCTGGGTCTGCCCGAGAGCGACTACCGCAACACCATCGTGATGGTGACCTATCTCATCGTGCTTTTCTCGATTCTGGTACAAGGTCTGACCATTGGGGGGTTGGTTCAGCGAGTCTTATCGCAAGAGGCCGACAAGTCTTAGACTTTGGTCGTGCATGACGGTTCGGGCATGGTATCGCCGCCGGGCGTTCCTTACTCTTGGGGCCATCATGGTGTGTATATTCTTCGGCCGGACAGGCCGATGACAATCAAGTGACGGGGTGAAACATGAAGTTACGCACAGGAATGCTGGTCGCCGCGCTGGGACTCTCCAGCGCACTGCTGGTCGGTTGCGGCGATGACGGTGATGACCAGGCGAAGGAGGGTGATCAGAAACAGCCGTCGTCTCAGGAATCATCGACCTCTCAGTACGGTGGCGGAACGCCGGATTCTGATGGTTCCGAGTCGACCAACGACAACGACCAGTCTTCCCAGTCGGGCGGGGATGATAGCCAGCAGGCTTCGGCCGGCGGTGGCGAGCCGGTCAATCTGATCTTCGGCACCGGCGGTACCGGCGGCAGCTATTATCCGATCGGCGGTGCGCTCAAGAGCGTGTTCGAGGAGAGTGATCTGGTCGATGGCGTGCAGGTCGTTTCCACCGGCGCCTCCGTGCAGAACATCAACAACATCACCGACGGTCTGAACCAGGTCGCCATCGTGATGAGCGACGTGGCCTACGATGCGGTCAAGGGGCAAAACCAGTTCGAAGGCCAGGCCGCCGATATCCAGACCATTGCTGGTCTCTATCCCAACGTGGTGCAGGTCGTCGCGACGGCCGACAGCGATATCCAGAGCATCGCCGATCTGAAAGGCAAGCGCGTCGGCGTCGGCAAGGTCGGCTCCGGGGTAGAGCAGAGCGCGGCCAAGGTGCTGGAGTCAGCCGGTCTGAGCTACGACGACCTGGCCCAGGTCAGCCACACCGGTTATGCCGACAGCGTGACCGAAATGAGCAACGGCAACCTGGATGCCGCGTTCTTCACCTCTGGCGTGCCCAATTCCAGCATCACCGGGCTGATGCAGAGCACCGACGTGACCTTCGTGCCGGTCAGTGGCGACGTTGCTTCCACGCTGCTGGAAAAATATCCGTACTACGAGAATTACGAGATTCCGGCCGGCGCACCCGAGCGCTATAACCTGGGCGACGCCGTGGATACCGTGGCGATCCGCAACATCATGATCGTGCCGTCTTCCATGCGCGACGATGTCGCCGAGGATCTGTCCAAGCGCTTCCATGACTATCTGGAATCCGGCAACGTCTCGGTCGGCGCGCTCAAGCAGTTCGATCCCGCCACCATGGACAAGAACCTGGTCGTTCCGCTCCATCCGGGGGCCAAGGCCTACTACGACACGCTGGCCTCCAGCGGCGGCGACGAGGCCGACATCAGCGAGGCCACGGCCTCCCAGGCAGCCAACGAGCAGGCGGCAACTACCGATGCGGACGGTGCCGAGGCCGACCCTGCCAAGCAGACCAGCGCCGAGATGCCTGAAGACAACGCTCAGCCTACCGAAGGCAGCGATACCAGTGGTGGCGACAACGCTCAGGACAAAGAACCGCAATCCTGAGCAGGAGCGCTCGCGTGTCCCGCAAGCCATGACACGTCCTGGCGATGCGTAAAATCGGGCTGAGTATCGCAGCGGTGGTGATCCTGGTGATCGCCACCGCTGCGTATCCGCTACCGTGGCTGGTCATTCGTGACGGACCGCAGTGGCGGTTTGCTTTTCCGGGGTGGGAGGGGACGACCTTCACGCTGCGCTGGATGCACTCGGTCGAGAAGGAGGACTGGGAAGAGTGGTTCGCAGTTACCGAGGGCGATGTCATCGAAATCACCGGAACGCGATTCAAGACCTTCGGTGCCGGTGTGCCATCCCGTGCCGGCAACGAAACCCATCTCGAGGATGGCTGGGTGGTGATGACCGGGATCGATCGCGTGGTCGATCCGCTGGCGGTACAGGCGGCGGTGGAAGAACACTACCGCCTGATATTTGCCGGCCATGTCATTCCCCTGTCGCGTGGCGACCCACCGCCGATTTTGACCTTTTCCATACTCAGGGTGCCCTTGTGGCAAGTGTTGCCGGCACTGGTGCGCCCCTGGTTGTCATAGATTCCTGCGTGGCGAGGAAGACATATGTCCGAACAGAAGAACACGATCTCCACCGACGGCCCGGAAGATCCGTCGGTCAAGGAGGCGCTGGAGAAATTCGATCGCGAGAGCCTGGTACGGGACAGGCTGCCGCGCGCGGTGGTCCAGTTCGTCATGGCGGTATCGGTGCTGCTGGCGCTGTTTCACCTTTACACCTCGTTTTCGGGGCCACTGGTCGATGTCGCGCAGCGCAGCATCCACCTCTATACCCTGCTGGGCCTGGCCTTCATTCTCTATCCGCTGACCCGCAAAGGCGCACGGGATCGCGTGCCGTGGGGCGATGCCATCGTGGCGCTGCTCGCCTTCGGGATCGGCGTCTACATGCTGATGGTGTCGGACCGGGTCATCGCCTCGGCAGGGCGCATCAACAATGTCGACATGGTCGTCGGCCTCGTGGCGATTCTGCTGGTACTCGATGCGACCCGACGCGTCACCGGCTGGGGTCTGACCATCCTGGCGACGCTGTTTCTGGTCTACGGCTTCTACGCCAAGCTCTCTTTCTATCCACAGTTGAACGAGGCGATCGTTCTCGCCACCTGCAAGCAGATCGTCTCGCACCTGGTCTATATCACCGAGGGGCTGTTGGGGACGGCGATCGGGGTGTCGGCGAGTTACATCATCCTGTTCATCCTGTTCGGCGCCTTTCTCGGCAAGTCCGGGCTGGGTCAGCTGTTCAACGATCTGGCGCTGGCGATCGCCGGCCATACCCGTGGCGGGCCGGCCAAGGTGGCGGTCATCGCCAGCGGTTTCCTGGGTTCGATCAACGGTTCGGCCATCGCCAACGTGGTGACGACGGGTGCCTTCACCATCCCGCTGATGAAGAAGACCGGCTACAAGCCGAACTTCGCCGGCGCGGTGGAAGCGGCCGCCAGCGTCGGCGGACAGATTCTGCCCCCGATCATGGGGGCGGCGGCATTCATCATGGCCGAGGTGCTGGCCGTTCCTTATACCCAGGTCATTCTGGCCGGCATCATCCCGGCGCTGCTGTTCTATCTCGGGGTGTTGTTCCAGGTGCATCTGCGCGCCATGCGCAACGGGCTGGAAGGCATTCCCCGTTCTCAGTTGACCCCGCTCAAGGAGGTCATGCTCAAGCGAGGCCACCTGCTGATACCGATGGCCGTGCTGCTGTGGCTTCTGTTCGAGGGGCGGGCGCCGTTCTTCGCGGCGTTCTGGTCGATCGCGGCGACGGTACTGATCTGCGGCACGCGCCGCGTCACCATCGGGCTCAGCCTGGTTCTCGCGCTGTTGATCTTCGAACCGCAGCTGCGCGCGCTGCTCGGCGGCCATGCGATGCCCAACTTCCCGGCCAGCCGCTGGATGCTGTTCGTGATCATCGCGATCCCGGTAGCGGTCAACGCGATGCGTGCCAGGCTGGGCATGGTGGCGGAGAAGATGGATGTCGCCGATTGTCGCGATGCCATGCACGACGGGGTGCGTAACGCGATCCCCGTGGCGGTGGCGTGTGGCGCGGTGGGCATCATCGTGGGGATCGCCACGTTGACCGGTATTGCGCTGGAGGCAGCGGACGCGGTGGTGACGCTGGGCCAGCAGATTCCGATTCCGATGATCCAGCTGCTGGTCACGCTGTTCTTGACCATGATCGCGTCGATCGTGCTCGGCATGGGGCTGCCCAGCATTCCGACCTACATCATCACCAGTACCATGGCCGCGCCGATTCTGCTCAACCTGCCGATGTTCCGCGAGCTGGCCGGCAGCAACGAGACGGCGATCTTCGTGGCGCACATGTTCGTGTTCTACTTCGGGCTGTTCGCCAACCTGACGCCGCCGGTGGCCCTGGCTGCCTACGCTGGCGCCGGCATCAGCGGCGGATCGCCCAACGCGACCGGTTTCCAGGCGATGAAACTGGCGATCGCCGGCTTCGTGGTGCCGTACATGTTCGTGTTCGCGCACAGCATGCTGATGATCGACGCGACGTTGTGGAACACGCTGTGGGTCATCGTGACCGGTGTGGTCGGCGTGTTGCTGCTGGCCGTCGCGGTCGAGGGCTATCTGCGGCGACCGCTCAATCCGTTCTGGCGGATACTGGCAGCGATCGGCGCGCTGGCATTGATCTTCCCGGGGATGATCAGCGATATCGTCGGTGCGGTCATTACCGTCGTGCTGTTCCTGCTGACCAAGGCGAAATCGGAGACTACGCCCGCTCGCGCGGTATAGCGCCCCGAGCCTTCGGGCCTTGATGACGCCCGCTCTCCTTGCGAGGAGAGCGGGCGTTTTTCATTCGGGGCCACGAGTCGGGTTCGATGACGTCGGGGCGGCAGTCGATGACGTCACATTCGGCCATGGTCATGAGCGACAATTTGTCTAGAGTCCACAGTAGCATCCGTCGCTGATGTTTGATATAAGACAACCAAAGCACCCGTCGGTAGAGGTGCCGGTTAATGACCGTTGAGGATGATACATGTCGATCAATGTCACTCGGCGCCAGTTTTTCAAACTGGGCGGGGCGGGATTGGCGAGCTCGAGCCTGGCGATGATGGGGTTTGCCCCCGAACCCGCCGAAGCTTCTATCCGCCAGTTCAAGCTGACCTACGCCAAAGAGACGCGCAATACCTGCACCTACTGCTCGGTGGGTTGCGGCATTCTGATTTACAGCAAGGGCGATGGCGCCAAGAACGTCGAACAGAACGTCTTCCATATCGAAGGCGATCCGGACCACCCGGTCTCGCGAGGTTCGCTCTGCCCGAAAGGCGCTGGCCTGCTCGACTTCGTTCACAGCAAGGGACGTCTCGAATATCCGCAGGTGCGTGAAGCGGGCACCAGCGAATGGAAGCGGATCGGCTGGGATGAAGCGCTGACCCGCATCGCCCGGCACATGAAGGACGATCGCGACGCCAACTTCGTCCAGCGCACGGCGCACGGCGAGACGGTCAACCACTGGACGACGACCGGGTTCCTGGCGGCATCGGGTTCTTCCAACGAAGCCGGCTACATCACCCACAAGGTGGTGCGCAATCTCGGCATGGTGGCTTTCGATAACCAGGCGCGCGTCTGACACGGACCGACGGTGGCAGGTCTTGCCCCAACATTCGGTCGCGGTGCCATGACCAATCACTGGGTCGACATCCGCAATGCCAATCTGATTCTCTCGATGGGCGGCAACTCTGCCGAAGCACACCCCGTGGGCTTCCGCTGGGTCACCGAGGCCATCGAACACAACAAGGCCGAGTTGATCACGATCGACCCGCGCTTCACCCGTACCGGCGCCGTGGCGCAGGACAAGGCGTTCATCCGTACCGGCACCGATATCGCGTTTCTCGGCGGCCTGATCAGCTATCTGATCGAGACCGACCA
Source organism: Salinicola sp. 4072 (assembly GCF_036663415.1). Taxonomy (NCBI): domain Bacteria; kingdom Pseudomonadati; phylum Pseudomonadota; class Gammaproteobacteria; order Oceanospirillales; family Halomonadaceae; genus Salinicola; species Salinicola sp. 4072. The sequence goes on from NZ_JAXOVV010000010.1 coordinate 95,342, forward strand.
GATTCAGCACGAGTACGTGTTGAATTACACCGACGCGGCATTGATCGTGCGCGAGGGGTACGGTTTCGAGGACGGCCTGTTCTCGGGCTACGACGAGTCGACGCGCAGCTACGACAAGCAGTCGTGGATGTACGAGATGGGCGACGACGGTTTCGTCCGTCGCGACGAGACGTTGCAGGATCCGCGCTGCGTCTATCAGCTGCTGCGTGAACACTACGCGCGTTACACCCCGGCCATGGTCTCGAGCATCACCGGTATCGCGGTCGAGAACATCCAGCGCATCTGGAAGAAGATCGCGGCGATGGCGGTCCCCGACAAGACCATGACCATCCTCTACGCGCTGGGGTGGACGCAGCACTCGATCGGCTCCCAGATCATCCGTACGGCCGCGATGGTGCAGCTGTTGCTGGGCAACATGGGCATGCCGGGTGGCGGCGTCAACGCGTTGCGCGGACACTCCAACATTCAGGGGCTGACCGATCTGGGTCTGCTTTCCCAGCTGCTGCCGGGCTACATGACGCTGGCCAACGCCAAGGAGCAGGACTACCGCGCCTATATCGACAAGCGCACCAAGCAGCCCACCGTCGAAGGCCAGGTTTCCTACTGGAAGAACTACGAGAAATTCCATGTCAGCCTGATGAAGGCGTGGTACGGCGATGCCGCCAACGAAGCCAACAACTGGTGCTTCGACTGGCTGCCCAAGCTCGAGCGGCCGCTCTACGACATTCTCGATACGTTCGAGCGCATGTCCAAGGGCGAGCTCAACGGCTACTTCTGCCAGGGGTTCAACCCGTTGGCGTCGTTCCCCAACCGGGCCAAGGTGACCAAGGCGCTCTCTTCGCTGAAGTATCTGGTGGTGATGGACCCGCTCAACACCGAGACCAGCGAATTCTGGAAGAATTACGGCGAGTACAACGATGTCGATTCCAGCCAGATCGACACCGAGGTGTTCCGCCTGCCGACCTGTTGCTTCGCCGAGGACGAGGGGTCGATCGTCAACAGCGCCCGCTGGCTGCAGTGGCACTGGTCCGCGGCACCACCGCCGGGAGACGCGCGACCGGATACCCGCATCATGGGCGAGCTGTTCCTCAAGCTGAAGCAGCTCTATCAGGAGGAGGGCGGCGTCTTCCCGGACCCGATCCTCAACCTGACCTGGGATTACCGGATTCCGGCCGATCCGAAGGCGGACGAACTGGCACGCGAGTTCAACGGGCGCGCGCTGGAGGATCTTACCGACGAGCAAGGCAACGTGACCCGGCGCGCCGGTGAGCAGCTGTCCGGTTTCGCCGAGCTGACCGCCGACGGGCGCACCGCGGCGGGCTGCTGGATATTCGCCGGCTGCTGGACCGAAGCCGGCAACCAGATGGCAAACCGCGACAACTCGGACCCTTACGGCACCGGCAATACGCTGGGCTGGGCATGGGCCTGGCCGATGAACCGGCGAATCCTCTACAACCGGGCCAGCGCGGACGTCCAGGGACGCCCCTGGGGGCCTGACAAGGCGTTCATCTGGTGGGATAGCGAACAAGGTGCCTGGGTGGGAGCGGACGTACCGGACTTTCCGACCAATTCGCCGCCGTCGCAGGGCCAGATGCCGTTCATCATGCAGCCGGAGGGCGTCGGTCACCTGTTCGCGGGGCAGAGCATGGTCGACGGCCCGTTCCCCGAGCACTACGAGCCGTTCGAGTCTCCGGTGCCCCAGAACCTGCTGCATCCGGGCAAGGAGAAGGCGCGCAACAACCCGGCCGCGCGCATCTTCGAGGAGGATCGCGAGGCGCTGGGCACGCCCGAGGAGTTTCCGCACGCGGCGACGACCTATCGTCTCACCGAGCACTTCCACTTCTGGACCAAGCATGCCGAGCTCAATGCCATTGTGCAGCCGCAGCAGTTCGTCGAGATCGGCGAGGCGCTGGCTGACGAGATCGGCATTGCGGCGGGCGACTGGGTGAAGGTCTCCTCCAAGCGGGGCTTCATCAAGGCCGTGGCGGTGGTGACCAAGCGTCTGCGTCCGATGATGATCGGCGACAGGCAGGTCCATCATGTGGGGATTCCGCTGCACTGGGGATTTACCGGGGTGGCCAAGAAGGGCTATCTGGTCAATGCCCTGACGCCGTTCGTCGGCGATGCCAACACCCAGACACCGGAATACAAGTCGTTCACCGTCCGCGTCGAGAAGGCTTGAGGAGCGTATATGGACAATTCCCAGAACATCATCGCCCGCTCCGCCACCACGACGACGCCCCCGCAGGTCCGGGGGCATGTCGACGAGGTCGCCAAGCTGATCGATGTCTCCAAGTGCATCGGTTGCAAGGCGTGCCAAGTAGCATGCATGGAGTGGAACGACCTGCGCGACGATGTCGGCGAGTGCCACGGCACCTACGACAACCCTACCGACCTGACCTCGGAATCCTGGACCGTGATGCGATTCAGCGAGTACGAGACGCAGGAGGGCAATCTCGAATGGCTGATCCGCAAGGATGGCTGCATGCATTGCGCCGAACCGGGCTGCCTGACGGCTTGCCCGGCCCCCGGGGCGATCGTGCAGTACGCCAACGGGATCGTCGACTTCGACTCCAACCACTGTATCGGCTGCGGGTACTGCATCACCGGGTGCCCGTTCGATATTCCGCGAATCTCGCCCAAGGATCAGAAGTCCTACAAGTGCACCCTCTGTTCGGATCGGGTCAACGCAGGGGTGGAGCCGGCGTGCGTCAAGACCTGCCCGACCAACTGCATCGAGTTCGGCACCAAGGAGGACATGCTGGCGCGGGCGGAGAAGCGGGTGGGCGATCTCAAGGAGCTCGGCTTCCGCGATGCGGGTATCTACGATCCGGCCGGGGTCGGCGGCACGCACGTCATGTACGTGCTGCATCACGCCAATGATCCCAATCGCTACAGCGGGTTGCCCAAGGATCCGCGCATCTCGCCGCTGGTCGGGGCGTGGAAGGGCGCGACCAAGCCGATCATGTCGGCGATCATCGGTATCACCGCGTTCGCGGGCGTGATCCATTACATGACAAAGGGGCCGAAGGAGGAGCCGGAAGAGCACGCGGGGCATGGGCAGGACGACACGCCGCCGCCTCACTCGCTCGGCTACGATGCCACCCGTCCGCGGGGAGAAGACCGATGAAGATGCCACGCGATCGTCTGATTCGTTATTCGCCGCTGGATCGCGCCAACCACTGGACCATGGCAATGGTCTTCGTGCTGTTGGCGCTCTCCGGACTGGCGTTCTTCCATCCGGCCTTCTTCTTCCTCAGCCATACGCTGGGCGGGCCGGTCTGGGCGCGGATCCTGCATCCGTTTCTCGGGGTGGTGCTGGTGCTGCTGTTCTACGCCATGGCGGCCCGGCACGTGCGGCGCAACCTGCTCGGCGAGAACGACGTCCAGTGGGTGCGCCAGATCGGCGACGTGCTCGACAACCGCGACGAGAAGCTGCCGCCCATCGGCAAGTACAACCCGGGCCAGAAGCTGGTCTACTGGGCGCTGGTAGTGTCGATCGCGGTACTGCTGATCAGCGGCGTGATCATGTGGCGGCCCTGGTTCGCCGGCTATTTCCCGATCCCGCTGATCCGCTTCGCCAGCCTGCTCCACGCCGTGTCGGCATTCGTGGCCATCGTCACCATCGTGGTTCACGTCTACGCGGCCATCTGGGTCAAGGGCTCGATTCGTTCCATGACCCGGGGCTGGGTGACCCGCGCCTGGGCGCGCCATCACCACGGCCTGTGGGCCCGCGAACAAGAGGAGGCACAGCACCGTGAGCAGCAACCCTGATAACGAAAGCGAGCCGGCTGTCGCCGGCGAGCACGCCTTTGGCCAGGCGCCCCCGTCACCGGGGGCGCCTCCGATGGTCGGTCTGCCCTCGCGCAAGCTGTTTGCCGAGCGCGCCCGGCGGCTGCGTCAGCTGGCCGAGCGTGTCCCGGCGATGGCGGCCTACCTGCAGTTCATGGCAATGGTGGTCGAGGCGCAGCACCGAATCGTTCAGCAGCCGCGTCCGGCGTTGACGAGCGGGGCGGAGCTGGCGATGCGTCATGGCATTCCACCCTTGTCGATCGACGGCCTGTGGCGGGACATGTCGTGGCACGACGATCTCGAGGCGTTGCTGGAGGAACTCGACGCGCAGGTGGTAGAACCGCAGCGAGGCTGGTTCGAGGCGTTGCGCCGGCTTCCGCAGACGGAGCGTGCCGAGCTGGCCCACGCCATGCTCGAGGGCCGGCCGCTGTCGCTGGAGCAGCGTGCCATGGCACCGCTGATGGGCGCCGCGCTGCAAGTCGCCTGGACGCGTCAGGCGCGGATGCTGCCCGCCACGCCGCCCAGACCGGCGGGCGCCACCAGCGGCCTGTGCCCGTGCTGCGGGGCTCCTGCCGTCGGCAGTCTGATCCAGATCGGCATGGCGCGTTCCCGGGTGCGCTACCTGCAGTGTGGCCTGTGTGCCAGCGAGTGGTACGCCGAGCGCGCCAAGTGCGCACAGTGCGGTGACAGCAAGACACTGGACTACAGCGGGCTCGAGGACGAGCAGGGCGAGCGGGTATTGCCGATTCAGGCCGAGACCTGCGATCACTGCCACAGCTATCTGAAACGGGTCAATCGCGAATGGGAGGCGGACGCCGACCCACTGGCCGATGACCTGGCCAGCCTGGCCCTGGACATGATGATTGCCGATCGGGATCTGGCGAGGCGCGCTTTCAACCCCCTGCTGGTGCTGGGCGAGCCGGCCTAAGCTTCGAGCTTCGAGCTTCGAGCTTCGAGCTTCGAGCTTCGAGCTTCGAGCTTCGAGCTTCGAGCTTCGAGCTTCGAGCTTCGAGCTTCGAGCTTCGAGGAAGGGATTGCGAACTTCGTGAGTTGGCGAGGATCGTTTTCGCGGCACGCGGCACGCGACTTGTATTGGTGCCAGCTCGACGATTAAATCGAGATTCCAATCAGCGACCTCGAGCCATTCATGCCCGACACGATCGCCTCATCGATGGATCTCCGACGCCAGTTGCCGGGAGTGACGACACTGCTCGAGCATCCCGAACTCCAGCCGTGGCGGCAGCGCCACGGCGATCGGCTGTTGATACGCGCCATTCGCGAAACGCTGGCGCTCTTTCGCCAGCGTCTGAGCGTCGGCACGGCGACCTTCGAAGACGTCACCGGCTCTGCCGATGGCTGGCCCAGTGACTCAGGATTGGTCGATGCGATCACGGCCAGACTCCAACGTCTGGTGCTGCCCAACATGCGGTCGGTCTTCAACCTGACCGGCACCGTCATACACACCAATCTGGGGCGTTCGCCGCTTTCCGAGGCGGCCATCGAGGCGGTGGTCCAGGCTGCCCGCCATCCGGTCGCGCTCGAATACGATCTGGAACAGGGGCGGCGTGGTGATCGCGACCGTCTGGTGGAGTCGCTGCTGATCGAATTGACCGGCGCCGAAGCGGCAACGGTCGTCAACAACAATGCCGCTGCCGTGCTCCTGGCACTCTCAGCCCTTGGGGCCGGCCGCGAGGCGGTGATTTCGCGTGGCGAAATGATCGAGATCGGCGGCGCGTTTCGGATACCGGACGTGATGTCCGCCGCCGGCTGCCGGCTGGTCGAGGTCGGCGCCACCAATCGTACCCACGCGCGGGATTTTCGCCAGGCGCTCGGCGACGACAGCGGGCTGATCGTCAAAGCGCATACGTCCAACTACGCGATTACCGGGTTTACCAGCAGCGTGCCGGAACATGAGCTCGCCGCCATCGCCCACGATCACGGCATTCCGTTCATGGTCGATCTGGGCAGCGGCGCACTGACCGATTTTCGCGCCTTGGGCCTGCCTCATGAGTCCCTCCCGGCGGAGGCGATCGCGGCAGGGGCGGATCTGGTGACCTTCAGCGGCGACAAGCTGCTCGGCGGCCCTCAGGCGGGCATCGTCGTCGGCAGGCGCGAGCTGATTGCCAGGCTCAAGCAGCATCCGCTCAAGCGGGCGCTGCGCTGCGACAAGCTCACGCTGGCGGCCCTGGAAGCCACGCTCCGCTGCTACCGGGACAGCGATTCTCCGGCACGCGCCTTGCCGGCGCTGGCGATGCTCGCCCGGGACCTCGACGCGATCGTCGAGCAGGGGAAGAGATTGCAGCCAACGCTCGAGGCGGCGGTCGACGGACTCGCCGGGGTGAGCTGCGAGGATTGTCGTAGTCAGCTCGGCAGCGGATCGTTGCCGGTCGACCGTCTCGATAGCCGCGCCCTGGTGCTGCGTTGCCGGAGCGGTCGCGAGCTATCCCGGCTCGAGCGTGCGCTGCGCGCCTTGCCGCGTCCGGTGATCGGGCGTGTACACGATGGCGCGCTGTGGCTGGATCTGCGCTGCCTGGCGACCGAAGCGGACGAGCGGCAGTTCGTCGAGCAGCTCGGCGAGATTCGGCAGCGCTGGAGTGAGCAGGCATGATCATCGGCACGGCGGGTCACGTCGACCATGGCAAGACGGCGCTGATTCACGGTCTGACCGGCATCGCTACCGACCGCCTGAAGGAAGAGCGCGCGCGCGGGCTGACCATCGAGGCCGGCTACGCCTATCCCGAATCGCCACCGGCGTTCGACGGCGCCACGCTGGGCTTCATCGATGTGCCCGGCCACGAGCGCTTCATCGCCAACATGCTCTCCGGCGCCGTCGGCATCCAGGCGATGCTGCTGGTGGTCGCCGCCGATGACGGCATCATGCCGCAGACCGTCGAACATGCCCGCATTCTGGAGCTGCTGGGAGTAACGCGGGCCTGGGTGGCGCTGACCAAGATCGATCGTGTCGAGCCGTCGCGCGTGGCCCAGGTGACGCAGGAGCTGCGGCACTGGCTGGTCGGCACCGTCTTCGCCGATGCGCCGGTATTTCCGCTTTCCAACACGTCGGGAGAGGGCGTCGAGGCGCTCGGGCAGGCGCTGTGGACGGCAGCGGCCGATGTGTCGAGAGACAATGTGTCGAAAGACAATGTGTCGAGAGACGATGCGGCCTCGAGCGGACCTTCGGCGGCGCTGGCCGATGCGGGCCGTTTCCGGCTCGCCATCGATCGCGTCTTCGTCAAGCGGGGCGCCGGCGTGGTGGTGACCGGCACGGTGCGCAGCGGGCGGATCGCGAGTGGCGACAGAGTGCGGTTGCTGCCGTCGGGCCTGACCGCCCGAGTGCGAGGACTGCGTTGCCAGAATCGCGACACGGCGTCCGCGAGCCGTGGAGAGCGCTGTGCCATCAATCTCAGCGGCGCCGATATCGAGTCCGGACGTCTCGCGCGGGGGGACTGGGTGGTCGCCGAGGCTTCCCGGGTCACCGATCGCCACCGGCTCGACGTGGTGCTGCGCGCGCTGCCCGAGTCGCCGCCGATCAAGCACTGGGCCCCGGTTCATCTGCATCACGGCAGTGCCCACGTCACCGGACGGATCTCGCTGCTGGAAGGGGAAACCCTGGCACCAGGGGCGTCGATGCTTGCCCAACTGGTGCTCGAGTCCCCACTCCAGGCGGCGCACGGTGACCGGATCGTGGTGCGCGATCACGGCGCCAGCCAGACGCTGGGAGGTGCCAGCGTGCTCGATGTCGCGCCGCCTCGAAGGGGCGCGCGAAAGCCGGAGCGTCTCGCCTGGCTGCGCCAGTTGCGCGAATACCTGCCGGATGCCGGCGGCCTTCAGGACAGCAGTGCTTTCTGGCAACGGCCGATGACCGACGGGATCGGTATCGATCTGTCTGCGCTGTCGGACAATCTAGACCGGGATACGAGCGAGCTCGAGCGTAGTGCAACGCTTGCGGGCTGGTGGGTCGTTGCCGGTCAGGGATGCAGTCACGCGCTTCCCGAGACGACGCAGCAGACGCTCTATCGCAAGGCGCTGGACCGGCTGGCGCAGTTGCACGAGCTGGAGCCGGCGATGCGCGGCGTCGATATCGATCGCCTGCGCCGGATGGTGGCGCCCCAACTGCCGGCCAATCTGTTCCGGCCGCTACTGGAACGCTGGAAAACGGGTGGCGAGATCGTGCAGCATGGTCCGTTCCTGGCCCTGGCCTCCCACGAGGCTTCGCTGTCGCCGGAAGAGGCCCGGCGCTGGCAGCAGGTTCGCCCGCTGCTGGAGGCCTCCCCTTACGATCCGCCGCGTGTGCGGGATATCGCCCAGCAGTTCGGCTGGGAGGAAGGCGAGGTTCGGCGTCTGCTGAGAAGCTGTGCGCTGCTCGGAAGCGTCTATCAGCTGCGCCAAGATCATTTCTTCCTGACGCCCCATGTCGCCGAGCTGGCTGGCGTGATTCGCGAGCTGGATAGCGAGGCGTCGCCGGGGGCGAAGGCGGCGGATTTTCGCGACCGGGTCGGCTGCGGGCGGAAACTGGCGGTGGCGATTCTCGAGTTTTTCGATCGAATCGGCTTCACGCGGCGAATCGGGGATAGTCACAAAGTGATCCGGGAGGATATGCTATTCGAATGACGGGTTTGGCCTTCGATGGCCGAACGCCTGGAAGAGAATCGTTCCCCGGTGGGGCGCCAGGACTTCAACTCCTGTAGGGGCTGCCAGCAGTCCCTGGTGGGTTCGACTCCCTCTCTCTTCCGCCACCCTTTACCTGTCCGGATGCGTCGGTTGTTGCCGGCGACCGCCGTTGGTGTCTCGCCCTGCGTCAAGCGCCTGGGCGATGATGCTTGCCGGCTGCAAAAAATTACGCGCTTTTATCGAAGCGCTGATCATCTATAAGCGCATGATTAAGAACACTTAAGTTTTGCTATTAACAAAACTGATAGAGAGATTACGAAAAATACGTTGGAGAGCCAGCGATGACGGTTCATCCTGAGGGTGCCCACTTAGCCAAGTGGCTCTCACCGCAAAGGAACGTGGGAGTGGGCTCTTCTTTCCAATCGCTGCATTTTTTGCTCTCTGCCTTTTTTGTCCCGTGCTTTTGCTGTCCCGTTCTGGCGTGTGCGACACGTCGACGTCGGCGATCCGTTCGTTATCTTCACGCTATTCCTATTCGCTCCATCCCTGCCCGCTTCCGTGCCGTGAGGCCAGTCTTCCCTGAGGGGCCTGTCGACAAGGCGCTTTCTCTTCGAGGCGCAATCCTTACAATGAGACGCATCAAAGCATCGCTATCGATGGAGAGACAATGCAAGGTTCCCTGATAGGTATCGTGGTGGGGCTGGTCGTCTGGATGTCGACGGCCGAGTGGAGTTGGGGAATCGGTGCCGGCATTGCCGTCGGGATCGCCTGGGATCTATGGCGACAGCGTCCGGGGCGCGGTGACGACTGATACCGTGGTCGAACTTCGGACTTTCGTCACCGGATGGTGACGATCCCGCGTTGCTGTCGATGGCGGTGCCTAGAGCTATCGTCAAGGCAAGGCAGGCGTTGTAATACAATAGCGTCGGGGTCGTGCGCTAAGATTCGAGGACATTCCCGTCAGGACAGGTCTCATGGCCTCGCACGATCATTCTCGTCACGATTCACACGATCACGCTGGCAAGGGCCATGCTCACAGCGAGACTCATGGCCATTCACAGGATCACGACCATTCCCATGGCCACTCTCGTGATGGTCACTCCCATGATCATTCCCATGACCACTCGCACGATCATGCGCCAACCGTAACGGCGGACAGCGCCAAGCGGGTGAGGCTGGCGATGATCCTGACCGCCGGGTTCATGCTGGCCGAGGTGGTTGGCGGCTGGATCTCCGGCTCCCTGGCCCTGCTGGCCGATGCCGGGCACATGTTCAGCGACAGTTTCTCGCTCGGTCTCGCGCTGTTCGCGTTCTACATGGGCGACAAGGCCCCGGACAAGCTGCGCACCTTCGGCTATCAGCGCTTTCAGGTGCTTGCCGCCTTCGTCAACGGCCTGACGCTGCTGGCGATCGCGGTATGGATCTTCATCGCCGCGATTAGGCGATTTACCCAGCCGGTCGAGGTGCTGGCGGGGCCGATGATGGTGGTGGCGATCCTGGGGCTGCTGATCAACCTGGTGGTCTTCAAGATCCTGCACGGCGGGGATCAGGAGAATCTCAACCTGCGCGGCGCCGTGCTGCACGTCATTGGTGACCTGCTGGGCTCCGTGGCGGCGATCGTCGCCTCCGTCGTCATCCTGCTGACCGGCTGGACGCCGATCGATCCGCTGCTGTCGATGTTGGCTGCGGGACTGATCCTGCGCGCCGCCTGGAAGATTCTGCGGCGCTCGTCGCACACCTTGCTCGAGGGCACGCCGGAAGGAATCGATATCGGCCAGATCCGCCAGGCGCTGCTTGGCGTCGACGGGGTCAAGAGCCTGCACGACATTCATGTCTGGGGGCTGACGCCGCAGGATCCGCTGCTCAGCGTGCATCTGGTGATCGAGACGCCGGAGCTGCACGATGACGTGATCGAGCGCGCCTACGACATGCTGCAGAGCCGCTTCGGCATCCAGCATGCCACGCTGCAGGTCGAAACCCGAGACTGCCTGACCGGCGGGGAGTGCAACCACGGCATGGTCGTGCATCCATGAATCGGCCGCCGTCTCGATGATCGGGATTCATGACGACGGCGGGAAAGTTTCATTGGCCGTGATCGCCTCGGGCAGGCAAAATCGCCGACATCCGTCGTCAATCCATCATCGGTGGTCGTTTTCAGGTCACGGTCCGAGAACGACACCTTCGGCTGGCGTGTCGTCACGCTGGCTTGCATCGAAGAGAGTCATATCATGAGCACGCAGCCGCCGCTGGGCATCAGTTTCGAATTCTTTCCTCCCAATACCGAAGCAGGAAGGGAAAAGCTCGGCGGGGTACGCGATGCACTGGCCGCGCGGAATCCGCGCTTCTTCTCCGTGACCTACGGTGCCGGCGGTTCCACTCAGGCCCGGACCTTCGATACCGTCAAGACGGTGCGTCGCAGCGGTGTCAGCACGGCACCGCATCTGTCGTGCATCGGTAGCGAGAAAGGCGCGCTTCGCGAGCTGCTCCAGACCTATCGCGAGGATGGCGTGGACAGTCTGGTGGCGCTGCGCGGCGATCTGCCGTCGGGCATGGGCGGTGCCGGCGAGCTGCGCTATGCCAACGAACTGGTCGAATTCATCCGGGCCGAGACCGGCGATCATTTCGAGATCGCGGTAGCGGCCTATCCGGAAGCGCATCCGCAGGCACCGAGCTTCGAACGGGACCTGGAAAACTTCGCCCGCAAGGCGAAGGCAGGTGCCGACCTGGCGATCACCCAGTACTTCTTCACCGCCGACGCCTACTTCCACTTCGTGGATCGGGTAAGGGCGATGGGCGTCGAGATCCCGATCGTGCCGGGGATCATGCCGATTACCAACTACACCAAGCTGGCCCGCTTCTCCGATGCCTGCGGCGCCGATATCCCACGCTGGATCCGCAAGCAGCTCGAAGCCTACGGCGATGATAGCGAGAGCATTCAGGCGTTCGGCACGGAGGTGATCTCGAATCTCTGCCAGCGCCTGCTGGATGGCGGTGCGCCGGGCCTGCATTTCTACACACTGAATCAGTCGGCGCCGACGCTACGGGTACTCGACAACCTCGCGTTCAAGCATTGACCCGAACTCGACTATTGACCAGGTGATTCGCGTCATCGTCGTGTGTTGTCTAATTTGAAGTCTGTCACCCACGGACAGGAAGACGACATGCGACAGAAGACACTATTGGCGCTCGGCGCAAGTCTGGCAATGACGCTGAGCACTGCGGCCCAGGCCGAGACCCGCGTAGAGATGCATTCGGTCTCCAGCGACGGCGTCGGCGATAGCGTCGGCACCGTGATGGCCGAGGACACCGAACACGGCTTGCTGCTGACGCCGGATCTTTCCGGTCTGAATCCGGGGATTCACGGGTTCCACCTCCACCAGAACGCCAACTGCGAGACCAGCAAAAGCGATGGTGAAGTGACGCCCGCTGGCGCCGCTGGCGGGCACTTCGACCCCGAGGGGACCGGCACTCACCGAGGGCCATACAGCGACGAGGGCCATCTTGGCGATCTCCCCGCGCTGATGATCGATGAGGATGGCAATGCCACTACGCTGCTGTTGGCCCCCCGCCTGGAGGAGTCCGACTTGAGCGGTCATGCTTTCATGATCCATGAAGGCGGCGACAACTATTCCGACGAGCCCAAGCTCGGCGGTGGCGGTAGTCGGGTTGCCTGCGGAGTTATCAAGAGCAGTTGATCCGTGCCTGTCAGAAACCCACCGACGACGGCTCTGCCACTGGCAGGGCCGTTCTGCGTTGCGGGACGGTGCGCGTTATCCGTTCATTCTGCGTAAGCTATTGTTTTCAGGACAGCCATCGCGCCATAATCTGTTCATTTATCCAGGTATGGGGCGCCCGGGCCGATGGCCAATTTTCGAACGCATTTGGGCGTGGCAAGCGTCGGAGGAGCCGTCGTCGCTCAGGCCGGTTGGCAGGCGGGGCAGTGGACCGGTTGGCAGGCGCTGGCCGTAGCCTTGCTCGTGGCGTTCGGCGGCATCCTGCCGGATATCGATGCCGACCAGTCCCAGGCCATTCGCCTGATCTTCAATATCCTGGCCGTCGTCGCGGTGGTGCTGGCGGTGCTGGTGCTGCAGCACAGGGTCACGCCGGCCTATCTGTTCGTTGCCTGCGGCGGTGTCTATGTCGGTGTCCGCTATCTGGCCGGCGCCCTGTTTGCCCGCTTCACAGTGCATCGCGGGCTCTGGCATTCACTGCTGGCGGCGGGCGTCAGCGGGCTGTCGACTGCAGCGATCAGCTTTTCGCTGCTGGGTCAGCCGGAGCGGCTGGCCTGGATCCACGGGCTGGCGATGACGCTGGGCTTCGTCATTCATCTGACGCTGGACGAGCTGTACAGCGTCGATCTCACCGGCGCGCGACTCAAACGCTCTTTCGGCACGGCGCTCAAGCTGTTCAGTTGGCAGGCGCCGGGCAGCGCGCTGATGCTGGCGCTGGTATCGGCACACCTGCTGAGCTGGCTGCCTTCCTTCGCGGCACTGCGCCAGCTGATCGCGCAAGGCATGGCGCTCTGGCACTGACGCGGAACCGTCGCGCCGCATTCGATGGCGAGGGAAGCGTAATTCGCCTTCCCGGAGTGGGGCGAGAAGATCGGCAGGCGCTCGGTCCGGTTTCTTTCTACACTCATCGTCTCTCTAGACTCTTCTTCTCCGACAATTATCCTCTCTACGTACTTGAGCGGTAGACGCTCATCTCGTCCGCTCGACGTGCCATCCCGCCATTCACGACAAGGAGGTCGCTATGCATCTGGTATTCGACGTCAATGAAACGCTGCTCGACACGCGCGCGCTCGATCCGCTGTTCCAGCGCTGGTTCGACAGCGAAGCCGCACGTCCGGAGTGGTTCCTGACCCTTCAGGAGCGTTGGATGACGACCAACCTGATCGGGCGATTCGAACCCTTCTCCAACCTCGCCAGGAGTGCGCTGCGCCAGCTCGGTGCCAAGCAAGGCGTCGCGATAACTGCCGACGACGAGCAGGCGCTGGTCGACGGTATCCTCTCGATGCCTGCCCATGGCGACGTCACGGCGGCGCTGACGACGCTTCGTGATCAGGGCCATACGCTGACGGCACTGACCAATAGCGCGCTGAAGGCGGCGCATCAGCAACTGGAACATGCCGGGCTGGAGGGTTACTTCGGCGCCATTCTCAGCGTGGAGAGCGTCGAGCGCTACAAGCCTGCGCCGGAGCCCTATCGCCACGCGGCGGCACACTGGGGCGTGAATACGCACGAGATGGCAATGATCGCCGCCCATGGCTGGGACTTGATCGGAGCCCATGCGGCCGGCATGCGAACCGGCTTCGTCGCGCGGCCGGGCAAGGCGATGGATCCGGCACTCGATGAGGTGCCGGATTGGCATGACGACGATCTGGCACGTCTGGTCGAGCGGATCATCGCTGCCTGACGAGGCCGACCGTCAACCTCGTCGTTCTCGATATCAATACGGCTTGCGGGGATCGAGAATACGCACCGGCGTGATCTCTTCGCTCGCGGGTCGCTGGCGCTCCCGAGGCTGATTCACCCGGGTGGGGACTTCCGGGATGGTGTCGTCCTCGATGGGCAGCTGTTCGAAGAAGTCACAGCTCACGCAGTCCCGATAGCGAATGCCGTGCTGTTCCCACGAGCGGATGCGATCCATGGCCGAACAGCGCGGACAGATCGCACCGGCGATGAAGCGTTTCGGCGTCTGGGTCATGCGTTACCTCGCAATCGTTGAGCGGACGCCCGCAGGCGTCCACTCGGCTCATTGATGAAACCGGCGATCATGCCGCGTTCCGGGGTTCGATACCGGCATGGCGCAGCAGCGGATCGATGCTCGGCTCGCGGCCGCGGAAGGCTTCGAACAGTTCCGCGGCTTCCCGCGAACCGCCCTGTTCCAGAATCGTCTCGCGGAAACGGCGGCCGGTTTCGGGATCGAAGATGCCGGCTTCCTCGAAGGCGCTGTAGGCATCCGCGGAGAGCACTTCGGCCCATTTGTAGCTGTAGTAACCGGCGGCGTACCCCCCGGCGAAGATGTGCGCGAAGCCGTTCTGGAAACGGTTGAAGTCGACGGTGGGTACGACCGAGGCCTTGGCGCGTACGTCGTCGAGCAACGCTTGAACGTCCGCCGCAGTCGGCTTCTGGCACTCGTGGTGCAAGCGGAAATCGAACAGCGAGAACTCCAGCTGACGCATCATCTGCATCGCCGACTGGAAATTGCGCGCGGCCTGCAGCTTGTTCAGCAGGTCGTCCGGCAGCTTTTCGCCGGTATCGACGTGACCGGCAATCAGGTCGAGGCCCTCTCGCTCCCAGCAGAAGTTTTCCATGAACTGGCTCGGCAGCTCGACGGCGTCCCAGGCAACCCCGCTGATGCCGGAAACGTCGGCGACCGACTGTTGCGTCAGCATATGATGCAGGCCGTGGCCGAATTCGTGGAACAGCGTCAGCACTTCGTCATGCGTCAGCAGCGCCGGCTTGCCGGCGACCGGAGGCGTGAAGTTGCAGGTCAGGTAGGCGACCGGCAACTGAAGCTCGCCATTCTCGCGCTGCAGGCGAGTCCGGCAGACATCCATCCAGGCGCCGCCACGCTTGCCTTCCCGAGCGTAGAGATCCAGGTAGAAACCGGCGATGGGGCGATCGCCGTCGAGCACGTCGAAATACTTCACGTCGGGGTGGTAACGCGGCGCTTCCGGGTTTTCCGCCATGCGGATGCCATAGAGCTTTCCGGTAACGCGGAACAGCCCTTCGACGGCACGCGGGGCGGGGAAGTAGGGGCGCAGCTGCTCCTGGGAGATATCGTAGCGGGACTGCCGGAGCTTTTCGCTGGCAAAGCCGGTATCCCAGGGATTCAGCGAGTCGAGGCCGAGGGTCTCCTTGGCGAAGGCTTCGAGTTCGTTGAACTCGCGCTGGGCCTGTGGGTGCGCACGTTCGGCGAGGTCGTCGAGGAACCCCAGCACCTGTTCGGGCGTTTCGGCCATCTTGGTGGCCAGAGAGTAGTCGGCGTAGGTATCGAAACCGAGCAGCTTCGCCAGTTCCTGGCGCAGCGCCAGCGTTTCCTCGATGACCGGGGCGTTGTCGTTCTCGCCGGCCTTGGGCCCCTGGTCGGAAGCGCGGGTGACGTAGGCGGTATAGACTTCGCGACGCAGCTCGCGATCTTCGGCGAAGGTCATGACCGGCAGGAAACTGGGCACGTCGAGGGTAATCCGGTAGCCGGTCTTGCCCTTGGCTTCGGCATTCGCCTTGAGCGTTTCGAGGGCGCTTTCCGGCAAGCCGCTCAGGCGCTCGGCATCGCCCAGGTCCAGCTGCCAGGACTGCGTCGCGTCGAGCAATTGGTTGGAGAAGGTGTTGCCTAGTTCCGACAGGCGGGCCTGGATCTCGCCGTAGCGCTTTTTCTTCTCGGCCGGCAGATCGACGCCTGCCAGGCGGAAGTTGCGCAGCGTATTATCGATCGCCTTGCGCTGGGCGGTATCGAGCGTGGCGTACTCGTCGCTCTCCCGCAGGCGTTCGAAAGCCTTGAACAGCGCGGTGTTCTGGCCGACCCAGGTGCTGTATTCGGACAGCATGGCGAGACACTGCTGGTAGGCATCGCGCAGGGCATCGTTGTTCATCGTCGAGTTGAGATGCGACACCGGCGACCAGGCCTGGGAGAGGCGATCTTCGAGCGCTTCCAGCGGCGCGGCGAGCGTCTGCCAGCTCACGTCCTGCTGCTGGGCGAGCGCCTCCGTGGCCTGACGGTTGTCGGCAATGATCTTCTCGATGGCCGGGACGACGTGTTCGGGGCGAATCGCCTCGAACGGCGGCAGGGTATGATGCTCGAGCAGCGGGTTATTCGACATGGTCACCTCGGACGATGGAATCGGTTTCATCCTATATGGGGGGAGCCGGCACCGCTTTCAATCCGAAGCCCTGCTCGGGTTACGGTCCAGATCGATCCCGGGTACCCACACGCATGTTCATTCCGGGTTCCAGCCAGAATACGCGGGGCGAAAGCGTCGGCACGCTCGAGATTGGCGCTCCGCCAGGTGCCTGATAGGCTCTTCGCGTTTTCGTTATCGTCGCATGGCATCATGGCCTGCCGACATCGGCCGCAACCGTCAGACATAGGTCTCGAATGATGAGTGAAACTCTGGAGCGCTGGCAGTCCCGCCGCGCCTTTATTCTGGCGGTCACCGGTGCTGCCGTCGGCCTGGGCAACATCTGGCGCTTCCCTTACATGACCGGCGAGAACGGGGGCTCGGCCTTCCTGCTCCTTTACGTCGTCTTCGTGTTGCTGCTGGGGCTGCCGATGATGATGGCGGAGATCATGATCGGGCGCGCCGGTCGCCGCAGCCCGATGCAGGCGCTGGCTTTTCTGGCAGACGAGGCCGATGTCAGCCTCCACTGGAAATGGCTGGGGCTGTTCGGCGCGATCACCGTCTTCTTCATCCTGTCGTTCTACTCGGTCGTTTCCGGCTGGTCGATCGAGTATCTGGTGAGTGCCGTGAACGGCAGTTTCGTGAATCGTTCGCCTCAGGAGATCGGTGCGAGCTTCGATGCGTTTCTGGCCGACCCGCTGCGCATGACCTTCAACCATACCTTGTTCATGCTGCTGACGATGTCGGTGGTGGCGGCCGGCATCGCCAACGGTATCGAGAAGCTCAACAATATGATGATGCCGCTGCTCTACGGCATCCTGATCGTGCTGGGGGGCTACGCGGTGACGACCTCCGGCTTCGGCGCCGCCATGCACTGGCTGTTCACCCCCGATGTGTCCGCGATTACCTGGGGCGTGGTGCTCAACGCCATGGGGCACGCCTTTTTCACCCTGGCCGTGGGGGCCTGCGCGTTGATGGCGTATGGCGCCTACATGCCCGATGAGCAGAGCCTGCCGAGGGCGGTCTTCGGCGTGGCGGTGCTCGATATTACGGTGGCGCTGCTTTCCGGCATCGCGATCTTTTCCATCGTTTTCACCCATGGTCTCGATCCCGCCGAGGGGCCGGGGCTGATGTTCGTCACGCTGCCGATCGCCTTCAGCGAACTGCCCGGCGGGCAGGTCTGGCTGGGTGCCTTCTTTCTGTTGCTGCTCGTCGCGACCTGGACCTCCTCGATCAATCTGGCCGAGCCGATGGTGTCGATGCTCGTCGGGGCCGGATGGCGGCGTAGCCGGGCTGCTATCCTGATCGGGGTGGCGGTGTGGCTGGCGGGGCTGCTGTCGGTGTTGTCGTTCTCCACGCTGGCGGATGTGCACTGGATCGGGGAGATGAACTTCTTCGCGCTGGTGTCGACCATACCGCCCGATATCTTCCTGCCGGTCGGCGGTCTGCTGATTGCCATCTTCGCGGCGTGGAAGATGTCCCGGGAAGCTGCCATGGCAGCGTTGGGCGTCGGCCCCGGCGCTTTTCGTCTGTGGTTGGGGCTGGTGCGCTACGTGTCGATTCCGCTGACCGCTGTCGTGCTGATGACGAGCCTGATGTAGACAATGCTTCCGATAGTCCGACGTATTCTGGATAGCAACAGGAGTGAAAACCATGGCAATTCGAACGTTTCAGGGTGTCACGCCCAGCCTTGGCGAGCGGGTGTTCATCGATGACACCAGCGTCGTGCTGGGGGACGCCGCGCTGGGCGATGACTGCTCGGTATGGCCGATGGCGGTCATTCGCGGCGATGTGCACCGCATTCGTATCGGCGCACGGACCAGCGTGCAGGACGGCTGCGTACTGCACTGCACCCACGCCAGCGACTACAACCCGGGCGGCCATCCTCTGGTGATCGGGGACGAGGTCACGATCGGCCACCAGGCCACGCTGCATGGCTGCAAAATCGGTAATCGCGTGCTGGTCGGGATGGGCGCCGTCGTGCTGGATGGGGTCGTGGTCGAAGACGAGGTGATCATCGCTGCCGGCGCCATGGTGCCACCCGGCAAGGTTCTGGAGAGCGGCTATGTCTACGCCGGTAACCCCGCCAAGCCGCTACGTGAACTCAAGCCCGCGGAGCGGGAGTTCTTCGCCTACTCTGCCGCCAACTACGTCAAGCTGAAGGATCAGCATCTGACCGGCGAGTGATCAACTATCGCGGCGGTCGTTCAGCAACTGCGATCGCCTTTCGGCGCGCCGGGCTCGAGATTCGGCGCGCTGCAGGTCCATCAGCCCCGCCTTGACGTAGTCGAGATGCTCGTGCGCCAGTCCACGGGCGTCCTCGGCGCGGCCTTCCAGGATTGCCTCGAGCAGGGCGCGGTGCTGTGCCATCAGTCGTTCGCGGGCGTTGGGGCGCTCGAACAGATGCGCGAGATTGGCCACGATGCTCTTCTCCAGCAGGTGAAAGAGACCGCGAATGGTGTGCAGCATCAGGACATTGTGCGCCGCCTCGGCAATCGCCAGGTGAAAGGCGGCGTCGGCCTTGGCTTCGCGTAGCGGATCGCTTTGCTGGTCAGGATCCTTGTAGCTTCTGTCCAGCGCCCCGAATCGCCGTTGCAGCATCTCCTTGTCCGCTGGTGTCGCCCGCATCGCCGCGTGGTAGGCGGTAATTCCTTCCATGGCGTCGCGGAATTCCAGCACGTCCAGATGAAACTCCTCGTGGCGTGACAGCATCTCCAGCATGGGGTCGCCATAGCTGTCGGCGAGACGTTCGCTGACATAGGTACCGCCACCCTGGCGACTGGTCAGAAGGCCGCGAGCGGCCAGCTTCTGGATGGCCTCTCGCAACGAGGGGCGCGAGACCCCAAAGCGCTCGGCCAGCTCTCGTTCGGCCGGCAGGCGATGGCCGGGCTTGAGGCTGCCCTCGAGGATCATTGCCTCGAGGCGTTCGGTAATGACGTCGGCCAAGCGAGGTTGTCTGACGGAGGGGTAGGCCACTGGTCGGACTCCTGGTGGTAGTTTGAAATTGGTTTTACCAATATTGTGGCATCTTTCAAAGATGTCCGGTCAGAGAAATGCGCTTTATAACGGCAGATAAACCAAAGTATAAGGGCGTGGAGCGGGAATTCGCGGGCTTTCGTTTGACCCTCATTTCTGAGCGGTAATAATGGGGTGAATTGAAGTGTCAATTGGTAAAACCAAAAACGGGCCTGTGCGGACATTATCCAGTCCTTATGGCAGGATCCCGACGAACCAGGACCATGACATGACGCCAGTCAAGCTCTATCCCGCCAAGCCCGAGAAGGTCTACCTGTTCGGCACCTGTCTGATCGACCTGTTCTATCCCGAGGCGGGGATGGATGTCGTCCACCTGCTCGAGCGGGAGGGAGTCGAGGTCATCTACCCGGACGACCAGACCTGCTGCGGTCAGCCCGCCTACACGTCCGGCTACCATGACGAAGCGCGTGCCGTCGCTGCCGCGCAGCTCGATCTGTTCCCGGAACCGTGGCCGATCATTGTGCCGTCGGGCTCCTGTGGCGGGATGATGCGCACGCACTATTCTCAGCTCTTTGCAGATAGCGAACGCCAAGCGCAGGCAGAGGCGGTAGCGTCGCGAGTCTTCGAACTGACCGAGTTCCTGGTCCATGTCTGTCACGTGCGGCTGGTCGACCGGGGTGAACCGCAACGGCTGGCAATGCATACGTCGTGCAGCGCTCGACGGGAGATGGGGCTGGCGGAGACGGGGCCGCAGCTACTCCAGCAACTGAGTAACGTGACGCTGGTCGAGCAGGCGCACGCCGCGGAGTGCTGCGGATTCGGCGGTACCTTTGCCGTGCGTCATCCGGAAGTTTCCGCGGCGATGGTGGCCGACAAGGGCGCGGCGTTCGAAGCCGCGGAGGCGGAGCACTTCGTGACGTCCGATTGCGGTTGCCTGATGAATATCGATGGTCATCTGCAGCATGAACGGCGCGCGCTCCGTGGCGAGCATATCGCCAGCTATCTATGGAGGCGCACGGCATGAGTGCTCCCTCGACGGCCAAGTCCCCCAAGGAAACGCTTCAGGGCGGGGCGGCGACGCCGGAAGTCCAGACGTTCGATCCACGGCATTTCCATGCGCAGGCGCACGATGCGCTCAACAACCCGCAGATCCGAAGTAACTTTCGCAGCGCAATGGATGGGCTGATGCGCAAGCGTCGGGATGTCTTTGCCGAGTGGGATCTCGAGACCCTGCGTCAGCTGGGAGCCAACGTGCGCGCCCGAGCGCTGGCCAAGCTGCCGGATCTGCTGGAGCAGCTCGAACGCAACTGTCAGGCCAACGGTATCCAGGTCCACTGGGCAGAAAATGGCGACGAGGCCTGCCGCATCATTCGAAAGCTCTGCGAATCGCGGGGCGCCAGGCGGATGATCAAGGGCAAGTCGATGGTTTCCGAGGAGATGCATCTGAATGCGCATCTCGAAGCGGCGGGCATCGAGGCGCTGGAGTCGGATCTCGGTGAATACCTGGTACAGATGGCCCACGAGACGCCGTCGCACATCATCATGCCGGCGATCCACAAGAATACCGGCGAGATCGCCGATCTCATGCATGACAAGACCGGCATCGCGCGAACGCTGGATGCCGATACGCTGACGGCGGCAGCGAGGGCTCAGCTCAGAGAACGCTTCCTGACCGCGGACGTGGGGCTTTCCGGTGTCAATTTTGCGGTGGCAGAGACCGGCACGCTTTGCCTGGTGGAAAACGAGGGCAATGGGCGGCTGACCACCACGGTGCCGCCGGTGCATATCGCGGTGACGGGGATCGAGAAAGTCGTCGAGCATCTGCAGGATGTCGCGCCTCTCTATGCCTTGCTGACGCGCTCTGCCACCGGGCAACCGGTGACGACCTACTTCAACATGATCTCCGGGCCGCGCAAGAGCGAAGAGCACGACGGCCCGCAAGAGGTCCATCTGGTGCTGGTCGACAATGGCCGGTCGCGCATCTATCAGGACGACGAACTGCTCGATACGCTGCGCTGCATCCGCTGCGGTGCCTGCATGAATCATTGTCCGGTCTACACGCGTGTCGGCGGGCATACCTACGGCACGACGTATCCGGGGCCCATCGGCAAGATTCTGATGCCGCACTTGCTGGGGCTGGAGGCGACGCGCGATCTGCCGAGCGCGTCCAGTCTGTGTGGCGCCTGCGGCGAAGTCTGTCCGGTCAAGATTCCGATTCCCGATCTGCTGGTGCGGCTGCGCAAGGAGTCCGTCGGCGAGGGGCGTGGCAACGTACCGGGCGCCGGGGTCAAGCGTAATGCCAAAGAAGTCGCGGCCTGGAAAAGCTGGCAGTGGGTAGCGACGCATCCCGCTTTCTGGAGGTTGGGTACGGGCGTGGCCGGACGCTTTCGCCGGCTATCTCCCGGCCACCTGCCGCCATGGACGGACTATCGCGTGGCGCCCAAGCCCGCGAGCAAGACACTGCATGCCATGATGCGAGAGCGGTGCCGAACGGAGAGCGACTCATGAGTGCAAGGGAAGCGATTCTCGAACGTCTGCGCCAACGCCTGGATGGCGATATTGCGGTTCCGACCAGCGACTTTACCGTCATGACGGCGCGAGGCTGGAACCGGGAAGAGCGGCTGGCGCGTTTCGAAGCGATGATTACGGCGGTGCGAGGCGAGGTCGTGAAGACGTCCCGCGTGGACTGGACGCAGGCTCTGGTTCAGGTCCTGGCCGACAAAGGAGTCGGAACGCTGGCGTTGGGGCGTCTCCATGACGTGGCTAGCGAGGCTCGGGAAACACTGGCGGCGCATGATATTGCGCTGGTCGACGCCGATCGGGATATCGAAAGCTGGAGTCGGGAACAGTTCGAGGATGTCGATGCGGGCCTGACATCGACGCTGGGCGGTATCTCCGAGACCGGCAGTCTCTTTCTATGGCCTACACCGGACGAGCCGCGGCGGTTGAGCTTGGTGCCACCACTGCATATCGCGGTATTGGATGCCGACCATGTTCACGACACCTTCTTCGATGTGCTGCGCGACCAGCGTTGGGCAGAGCGGATGCCGACAAATGCGCTGCTGATCTCGGGGCCGAGCAAGACGGCCGATATCGAGCAGACGCTGGTCTATGGCGTGCACGGGCCGAAGCAGCTCGTCGTGCTGTTGCGCCAGGCTTGAGGCACTGCTGACGACGCGGTCAGAGGCGTGCTTTGAGCCTATCGTGTCAGGTAATTGTTATCGATTTCACTTTTTTTGAGTCAGGGGCTTGCCAAGCGGGCATCGGATCCGTAAAGTACGCATCCGCTGACGCCGAGACAGGGTTTCGGAGGCAGCGGAGAAGAAGGACAAGCGTTTGATTTGATTGAAGAAATCGGTTGACGCAAGGTGGTGAAGCCGGTAAGATCGCTTCCCAGTTCTTCGAAGGGTCGGCTCCACCCAGTTTGATCGGAGCCAGCGGGATTCAACGAAAAAAGATGTTGACATCGCCGCCAAGATCCTTAAAATACGCCACTCCTTACGGCGGCCAAGAAAACGAGCGCTGACAAGCACTTGGGTTCGACGGCAGAAGCGAAACGCTTCGAGTAGGGACGCTCTTTAACAATCGATCAGGTAATTGATGTGGGCGCTTGTTCTCGCGTGACAGCCAGTCACGACATATCGAGGCAAGCGACTCGTCAAGATTCGTTTGACCTTGAACCAAGTTTGGTCCGCTTTT